>NZ_CAXBFR010000078.1:0-13112 GCF_963975005.1 uncultured Flavobacterium sp. | reverse complement strand
ATATTATAATTTTTGGCAAATGTATTTAAAAAAATGTAATTTTTATAGTTTATAATTCTAAACTTTTCACAAAAAAAAATCAGGCAATTAACCTGATTTTTTATTTTTATTTTAAAATAATATTATTTTAATGTACTTGGACAAACGTAATCTGTCAAAGGGACTTCAGTATTTCTAATCCCACCCATTCCTTTTTCTACGTTTATCATATTGTGATATCCTCTAGCTTTAAGAATGGAAGCCCAAATTACTGAACGATAGCCACCAGCACAATGCACATAAAATTTATCATCTTTAGGAACTTCAGCCAATTGATCATTGATATAATCTAAAGGAATGTTTTTTGCACTATCAACATGTTCAGCAGAAAATTCAGATGGTTTTCTAGCATCAATCACGGGTAGTTCCTTATAGTGCTTTGCAAATTCTTCTGGTGAAACTGATTCAATGAAATCTACTTCAAAACCAGCTTCTTTCCATGCTTTTAGACCACCTTTTAAATACCCTAAAGTATTATCAAAACCAACACGAGACAATCTTGTAATAGTTTCTTCTTCTTGTCCTTCTGGAGTAATTAATAAGATAGGCTGTTTTACATCTCTAATTAAAGCACCAACCCAAGGAGCAAATCCACCGTGAAGTCCAATAAATATCGAACCCGGAACATGTTCTTTTACATATTCATCTTCGTTGCGCACATCAAGCACTACAGCTTCGGTTTGATTTGCTACAGTTTCAAATTCTTTTGGAGATAAAGGTTTATCAGCTTTAGTCATAATGCTATCTAAGCTTTCATATCCATTGATGTTCATCATTACATTCTGAGGGAAATAGGCTGGAGGAGGTGTTAATCCATCCAATAACTCAGCTTTAAACTCTTCTTTAGTCATATCAGCACGAAGTGCGTAATTGGTTTTCTTTTGGTTTCCTAGCGTATCAGTAGTTTCTTTACTCATGTTTTTACCACATGCACTTCCTGCACCATGATTTGGATATACAATTAAATCATCCGGCAAAGGCATAATTTTGTTGCGAAGGGAATCATATAAATAACCGGCTAACTTATCTTGCGTTAAATCAGCAACTAATTTTTGTGCTAAATCAGGACGACCAACATCGCCAATAAATAATGTATCTCCCGAAATTAAACCATGTGCTTTTCCGTTTTCATCAGAGACTAAGTAACAAGTACTTTCTAAAGTATGACCTGGAGTGTGAATTACTTTTATTGTATAATTACCGACTTTATATTCTTGATTGTCTTCTGCAGTTGTACATTCATAACCACATTTAGCCGTTGGGCCAAAAATAATTTCAGCACCTGTTTTCTTCGCTAAATCAATATGACCCGATACGAAATCAGCATGAAAATGCGTTTCAAAAATATATTTAATTTTCGCATTATCTTTAACAGCTCTATCTATATAAGGTTGTACTTCTCTTAACGGATCAAAAATAGCCGCTTCACCATTATTTTCAATATAATAAGCAGCATGTGCAATACATCCTGTATAAATTTGTTCTATTTTCATACTATGATTTTTTTATTTTTAATACTGTAAATATAATCATTAATTTAACTTTTATTAGTAACATAGGTTACACAAAGTAAAATTCTTTGAGCAAAATAAAACATGCCATTGCTAGGACAAAGTAGCCAAAACCTGTTTTTAATTGCTTTTCGTTTATAAATTTGTTTAGATACATACCTATAAATATCCCTACAATTGATAAGGATGTAAATTTTAACAGAAATAACCAATCTATAGTTAAATTTTGTACATCACCCATAAATCCTATTAATGAGTTCATAGCTATAATAAATAGAGATGTTCCAACTGCTTTTTTCATAGGTAGTTTAGCAAATAAGACTAACGATGGGATTATTAAAAAGCCTCCACCCGCCCCAACTAATCCTATAATAATACCGATAATAAAATTTTGAATAATTAAACTAAATACACTGCTTTTTTTATCTTTATCAGTTGTTTCTTTTTTCTTTTTTAACATGGAATAAGCTGCAAATATCATAATTATGGCAAAAAAGGCCATTAAAAAAGTAGCTTTAGTTAAAAGAATTGTACTTGTTTCTAGTATAGTATCTGGAATTCTAGGTACAATTTGATCTCTAGTTAAATAAACAGCCGTAAAAGAGGGTATAGCAAACAAAAAACCTGTTTTAACATCAACTAATCCTTTAAAATAATTTTGAGTAGCTCCAAAAACGGAAGTTGTACCCACAATAAATAATGAATAAGCAGTTGCTGTTACTGGATTGATTAGTAAAACATAAACTAATATTGGAACCGTTAAAATAGAACCTCCACCACCAGTTAAGCCTAAGATTAATCCAATAAACAAGGCTCCTATATAACCAAAGATTTCACTCAAAATTCTAAAATTTCTATATTATTTCTATTTAATTTAATTTTTCCTCTTAATTCTAAGGCTTTTAAAAGTCTAGATATTACCACGCGAGAGGTATGCATTTCGTAAGCAATTTCTTGGTGTGTATTGTTGATTTCAGTTTTACCCAAAACTTTTGCTTTATCAGTTAAATACTTATACAAACGTTCGTCTAAGTTCATAAATGCTAAAGTATCAATTGCTTCTAACATCTCTTTTAAACGTACATTATAACTGTCAAAAACAAAATTTCTCCAGGTTTTGTATTTAGTCAACCAATCTTCCATTTTTTCAACTGGAATCATAATTAAAGAACCATCAGTTTCAGCAACAGCTCTAATTTTACTTTTAGCATTTCCTAAACAGCAGGTTAATGTCATGGCACAAGTATCTCCACGTTCTAAAAAGTATAACAACAATTCATCACCTTTGTCATCTTCACGAAGAATTTTTATAGCACCATTTAATAGTAATGGCATAGATTTAATATAATCTCCTATTTCTATCAAATAATCATCAGCTTTGAATTCTTTATATGTTCCAACTTTATTAATTTCTTCTAATAATTCTTCTTCAAAAATATAATTATAGGATTGAAATAATTCTTCTCTCATTTGATCTTTGTTTTTGTAAAGGTAAAAAAAACTGTAAAAAGTAATGTAATTAATGTTACATTTTTCCCTTCATCATTTTATTCCAATACAGGTAAGGTAATCCATATTTTTTAAGAATCCACATGCTCCAATTTTCTTTTGTAGTATCTACAAATTTTGATAAAAAAGGATCAGAATCTCTAACATTATCATATTTGAATTCAGCTAAGACCATTTTACCATAACCTGTAACCAAAGGACAAGAAGAATAACCTTCGTATATAGAATGGCCTAATTTGTTTTCTTTTATCATTGTCATTATATTCTCAACTACAACTGGTGCTTGTTTTCTAATAGCAGCTCCAGTTTTTGCAGTTGGTAAAGCCGCTACGTCTCCAAGACCAAATATATTTTTAAACTTTAAATGTTGTAAGGTTAAAATATCAACATCTAACCATTTTTGAGCATTGGCAAGAGATGAATTTCTTATAAAATCTGGAGCTCTTTGTGGTGGAGCTAAATGCAGAATATCATAAGGCATAACGATTTCTGATTCACCATGAAACTCTTCATTTAAAACATTTCCTTCATTAATAACGCATTGATTTTCTTCGGGTGCAACACTTTTAAAATAAACCAATTTCTTTTCACCATCAATCTTTACGGGTGCATAATGAGGTTTAAAGTGGATTCCATAGTTAAAAATGACTTGCATTAATGTTTTGGCAAATTCTTTCACTCCAAAGATTACAGATCCTGGAGTTGCAAACACTACTTCTGTGTTTTTGACTTTATGTTTTCTAAAATAATCAGCGGCTAAATAAGCTATTTTTTGAGGGGCACCACCACATTTAATAGGAGTAATAGGTTGCGTAAATACAGCATTTCCTCCTTTAAAATTTTTGATCAATTTCCATGTATAATTTGGATCGGTATAATTACTGCAAACACCATTTTTGCCTAAACTTTCTCTTAAGCCTTCAATACCATCTAAATCATAAACTAAGCCAGGAGCTAGAACTAAATAGTTATAAGAAAGCGTACCACTTTCTGCTGTGGTTAAACTATTGTTTTCAGGTTCTAGTGAAACTACTTTGTCTTTTATCCAAGTCACCCCTTTAGGAATTACGGATGAAGTTGGACGCATTGTCTTATCATAATTAAATGCTCCACCACCCACAAGTGTCCAAGCTGGTTGATATACATGTTTTTCGGAAGGATCTATAATTGCTATTTCTAAAGTTTTATCTTTGCGAAGTAATTGTGCTGCAGTCATAATTCCACCAGTTCCTGCTCCGACAATTAAAATTTGATAGGTGTTTTTCATGGTAATGGTTTTTAGTTTAATACTGTAAATGTATTAATTCAAATAAATAAGAATGTAACTTATGTTACATCTACAGTATTTTGTTAACTATTTTGCACTAATAGGGTGTATAATTTATGAAATATTAAAATAATTCACATAATGAGTATGAATTCTGTTTCAAAAGTAAAAGCATATAATAAACATAATTTTCACAAGCATACGTTTTGTGTCTTTAAAGAAGTAAGCTTACAAGAGATTACACAACTACAACCTAATTACTCAAGTAAATCGGGTAGTAGTTATTATTTTACTGAGGAAGGTTTATATAGGGTTTCCAACCATTGGGGTAGAGCGGCAAATTGCAGGTGGAAGTTAGATTCGAGTGAAGTTAGAAGCGCAAATTCAAATTTAGTTGAAAAAAATCTGAATAAAGTTCAGATTAAAGTGGGTTATGCTAAATGGACTGACTTTTATCCAAACAACGAACAAGAGAATTTATTTTATATTCAAGTTGATTTTGAACATAAAACAGTTGATTTTCAACATAAAAATAACCCCAATTATGATGGAATTTCATGTTGTAGAAACGCATCTGAAACCGCTAAACGCATTAAAATATGTAAAGAAGTTTTACTAGAAAATAATTGGTTTAAGTATTTGACTTATATTGATTTGGAAGAATTAAGACATGAAATAATAAACGAGTTACTGACCACAAATAACTCGTTTATTGAAATTAAAAGAAACTATATTAAATAAATGGAAAACTGTTATTGTAAATCGGGCAAACCTTTTAAAAACTGTTGCGAACCTTTTCTCAACAAAACCGCATTTCCTAAAACTCCAGAGCAATTAATGCGTTCAAGATATTCAGCTTATGTGCTTCATGATGCTGATTATTTAGTTGCTACAACGCATATTTCTGAACGAAAATATTACTCCAATGCTGAGATTCTAAAATGGTCCAAAAGCAATACTTGGTTAAAACTAGAAGTAATTGAAGCTTATGAAAATATAGTTGAATTCAAAGCTTATTATCTAAATGAAAAACAAGAGGCTCAAGTTCATCATGAAAAATCTACTTTTAAAAAAGAAGATAAAGTTTGGTATTACTTTGATGGTGTATTTTTTGCGTAAAATTTAATCTATTTCCATTGATTGAAGGGTTTCATATTTTTCTTAACAACCTGAAACAAAATAAACAAAACCTAAATCGAAGTGTCAATCTTATAAGAAACCGTCAAGGTCAACATATATTGAATACCAACTTCTGTTTGGTTCGGATTAATAACTTTATCAAATCCAGCCGTTGAAACACCATCATAATAGAAACTCTTGTTTTTTCGGGCTAACTTTTTCATATAATTGACATTTCTATTGTTGTAATTGGTTTCAATTTCAGCACTCTCAAATGCTTGATAAACTTTGTATTGGTTTTTGGGAAAGTAAACCTCAAAAACTTCATTTGCATCTGGAGTTCCGACAATTTTCTTTTTAAACGCTTTTAAATACTTGTCTTTTTTAGCATCAGCCATTGTTAAGGCTTCATCAAATAGGGTATTGTGGATCTGATCTGAATTCTCATTAAAATAGTCTACTTTAATGATATCATGAATTTCATATGCAGAAGCCATAGTTATTATTTTTTCCAAATCACTTACGTTTTTTGTAGTAATGATTATATTTTTCTTAATTTCAAAACCTGTTTCAAATTGTTTGGCAGTAGTTCCTTCCACAGTAAAAT
Source organism: uncultured Flavobacterium sp. (assembly GCF_963975005.1). GTDB lineage: Bacteria > Bacteroidota > Bacteroidia > Flavobacteriales > Flavobacteriaceae > Flavobacterium. The sequence goes on along the minus strand of NZ_CAXBFR010000078.1, from coordinate 7,060 downwards.
CATATACTTTGGTTTGAGAAATAAAATCTATATAACTATCCTCTTTTTTAATGCCCAACGTTTTAATTTTAGCCATAAATCCATCAATTCTAGTATTTATTTGAGCGTTACAAGCTTTAACGGTTTCGGCTTCTTGGTTTAGTCCCAAAGTCAGTACAAAACCATCGGCTTTAGAATTCATAAGAATTGAAATACTTACCGAAAGCACATTGTTATTGACCGTAAGGATTTGGCTGTTTTGCGAGCGATTGCTAGTGGAACTTGAATTGCCATACACTTGATTACCGCTAATTTGGGCTTGACTAAATGCGCCAATAAATAAGAAGATTAGAAGGGCTTTGCTTTTTGTGATTCCTGTTTTCATATTTTTAGATTTTAAATTATTTACTGCAATAGTACTAATAGCCCAAAAAAAGCGTTTGGTAAATGAACTTTCCATTGACTATAAAGTTTTTTCTTTACTTTTACAGTACTTTTACAGTGGTATAGAAAACCTGTATGTTTATTTTTGACTCCAATTAATTAATGAATCCATTAGATCTTTTTCAAAACCTTAAAAACGATGTGCTTTTTGTCTATAAAGAGCATAATCCTTATTTTGAAGGGACATGGAAAACCTTTAGTTCACAAGACATACAAAATCTAATAGAACTCATTGAAATAAAGGTCAAACAAACCGTTAGTGAGAAGTGGATTTATACCCATTTAAAACCAGAAACGAATGACAAATTACCTAGAAAAGATATGTTGAATATCTTATCGCAATTGATTGGGTTTTCGGGCTGGGAGGAATATGTGTTTAAGCATAAAGTTGTGATTGCAGAACCTCAACTTAATGTAATGAAAAGCAACAAGAATAAGTTAATATGGTTGGCAGGATTACTTGTTATAACTGCAATAAGTGCTTTCGTTTTTTATAATCTAATTTATGAAAAAGACAATGTGCATTCACTAGAAGTAAAAGATTCTTATACCAATGATAAAATCAATATGGATGATATCAAAGCGACTATTGTAAGTGATAGTTCAGAAATTCCGGTAGAAATTATCAATTCAGAATTGCAAATAAAAACAACAGATAGTATTAAGGTTGTTATCAACAGTCCGTTTTATGAGCAAAAGGAAATTATGGTTACCAATGTGCATCCTCATCCAAATATTGTATTAGAACCTAACGATTATGCCATGATGTTGAAAGGTTTTATGAAATCTGACATTAAAGACTGGCAAACCCGAAAAGAACAATTAAATAAGATTTTTTCAGATGATCTAGAAGTGATTGTGATGCTTAAGAACAATTTAGGAGCTGAATATTTTAATAAAGAAGAATTCTCCGAAAAGTTAATCATTCCAAGTGCTTCGCTAAAGAAGATGAAAGTTTTAGAAATTAAAAATGAAGCCAACAAACAAATAAATTTTATACGAATCATACAACAATAAGATGAAAATTAAAGGCCTTACTTTTTTACTATTGACTTTTGCACTGACTACTTTCGGACAGAGCAACAATACTAGTGCATCCTCTAAAGTGGCAATAAAATCTAATTTTAGTTTTCAAGCCATTAAAGTTTATCAAGAAAGTGCGGTGTTTAAAGTAAAAGATTATTATGCTTATTTGGAATTGTATGCCAACGAAGAAGCTTCAGACTCATTAAAAACAGCAATTAAAAACGCTATTCATAATTTATTCATACAAAAAAATATAAAAGTAGTTGATTTTGTAACTTCAGAAAACAATCCCATACTACTAGATAAATTACTAGATAAAATTGAAAACAAAAACTACAAGTTTAAATTAACAGCTCTTGAAAATTCTATAGTAGGCGCTGACTTTTGGACCACCAAATACAATTTAGAAGTCATAGAAACCAACCAACGTTGCAGTATAGAAGTTTTTAGCAAGATAATTTTTAAACCTGTTGAAAAGAATTTCGGATCAACTACAAAAGAGGTATGGACACTTTTCTTAGGAGAAATAGAATGATTTTTTAATTATGAATTGTAAAATCACTATTCACTAACTAAACCGTTCTCCCCAAAACAAACATACTTTCCTGGTTGCTATCTATAATAAGTTGACTTATTCTATTTTCAACAGCAATCTCCAAAACCTCTTTAGCAGCAAGCGTTACAAAAGGTTTCGTTTCAGTAGCCCAACTCATTAAAGTAGCTTGTGAAGTAAAAACGCCCATAACCAATTTGCCTTCCGTTTCAAAGACCGAAGTAAACGATAATTGCGCTCCTTTTTCTAAATTGCTCCAACCTTTTTCTGGATTTTCTCCAGTAACTGGACTCGAAGTTGGAACAAGTAAATATGCATTATCTCCTTGTAATTCTTCCAAAACTGCCATAAATGTTTCTTGGTTTTGACTAGCTTGAAAGGCTTTTATTTTGGCTAATAAATTTGTATTATCTGGCTTGAAAGTAGTGTTATCTGTATTTGACATTTCATTTATTTAAGATGGCAAAGATAGCTAATTAATCCTTTTTCATAAACTTATAGGAAAAACTCTTATAACATTAGGGTGTTTTTCCTGACCCTTTTATTGGCTTTTTTTCTGACTTTTGTTTCAGCAACTACAAACCAATATAACACCATGAAAAGCACTTTGTTTATACTATTTATTTTGGTTTCACTTGTGGGTTGTGTAAAAGATAACAGTGCTAAGGCTAAGTTAAAAACGACTCAAGAAAACGAAGTTATAGAAAAAAGAAATTTGTTGAATACTAACGGCATGATTTTTCCAAATTACGCCATAGAACTTGAGGTTGACAGTTTTCAAACTAAAGAAAAAACCATTATTAAGCCTCATCAAAGCATCTTTTAAATACCTATTATGTTAGAACTACTTTATTCTCCTTCAATAATAAGTAAGCTTTTAGTTTTATTAACTTTTTTTCATGCCTTACTAAGACTCAAAACGAAAAAGAGAATTAACCAATACCTTTTTTACATTCTAGGGATTAGTGTTTTGGCTGAATTAAGCAATATATATTTAAAGTTTAATAATTTGTCTTATGATACTTTTATAACCTTTAGGGTTGTAATTAGTACCATTTTATGGTTTAGAATCTTGTACATGATTTTTAAAGCTAAAAAGTTGATTGTAGCAACAATAATTGCATTTAGTTTGTTTGCCTTTGTCAACCTTTTATTTATGGAAGGACCTTTGCAGTTTAATTATTACACGTTGATTTTTGGAGCTTTTCTGTATATTTTATTTTTTGTGTTTGAAAGTTTTAACCAATTAAAAAGAGATAATTTCTACTTTTTTCAATCCAATAAATACATTCTTATTGTATCACCTTTAATTTTCTTTTTTGGATTGAGTCTACTGTTTTTCTTTAAAAGTTATTACTTGGTCTCCAATACTATTATTCAAAACGTTAAGCTTTTTACCTACTTCAATATTATTGTAAATATAATTTTCTATGCGTCTTTGAATTATTATATTCTGAAAGAAAAGAGGTGATTTTAATTGTGAATTATGAGTCAAGAAACACAATTTTTTCATCCTGAACCATTTCTCACAACAACAAGTTTACAAATAGATTAACTTATAAATGCTTTACCCCACAATAACACCATCTTCCATTTGAATAATTCTGTCTGTTCGTTTGGCAAAATCTTCATCATGCGTTACAATAAGCAATGACAAATGTTGTTTGTCGCATAATTCTCTAAAAATAGTAAAAACATTATCTGCGTTATAACTGTCTAAGTTACCTGTAGGTTCATCACCCATAATTATTGAAGGATTATTGATAAGCGCTCTAGCAATGGCAACACGTTGTTTTTCTCCACCAGAAACCTGAGACGCTTTCTTAAGTGCCAAATGTTCAATCTTTAAGAGTTTTAGTTTCTCATAAGCATCTTGTTCTATTTCTACTAATGATTTTTCTCCCAGCTTTTTTGCAGGAAGCATTATGTTTTCTAAAACTGTAAAATCAGCTAATAAATAATGAAACTGAAAAACAAAACCAATATGCTTGTTTCTTATGTAGGATAACTTATTACTACTTTGCCCACTAATGACTTGATTGTTTAGTAATAAAGTACCTTCATATTCAGTATCCATAGTAGAAAGAATATAAAGTAGGGTCGATTTACCACATCCCGATTTTCCCATAATAGACACAAACTCTCCTTTTTCAATTTTAAAGTTAATATCCTTTAACACATGAAAACGAGCTGGCTTTTCAAAATACTTATTGATGTTTTGTGCTTCTAAAACTGTACGCATCTTATTGTCCTCTAATGATTTTTACTGGATCTATTTTTTTGGCTTTTTGAGCAGGCAAATACCCCGCAAAAAAAGTTGATAGTAAAGCGAACACTATTCCAATACCATAAAACCAAGGGTTGAAATTAATAGGGTAGGTCTTAATAGTTGGCAAAGCTTCCGTTTCAAAAGGAATAGTACTTATGAGACTAGATAAGCCAAAACCTAAGAGCAAACCTAAAACACCTCCTACAAAACCAATAATCATGGCTTGACTCATAAATATCATTTGAACATCCCTACCCGAGAATCCAATTGCTTTTAGTATGGCTATATCATTAATCTTTTCATAAATAAGCATGTTTAAAATGTTATAGATTCCAAAACCAGCTACGATTAATAAGGTAATGGAAACCGCATAAGTAATTAAGTTTCTAACTGTAGTTCCCGTCTCAAACTGAGCATTTGCAGTGTTAATGTCTATGGCTTTCAGTTCAAATTGTCGCTCTATGTCTTTAGCCATAGGCAAAGCCATTTCTATGTTGTTTAGTTTAATGTTGATATCTGTAATATAATTTTCTGCTTCTCCTAAAATGCGTTGCACCGTTTTAAGATTTGAAAAACTTTGAATGGCATCCACATCCTTAACTCCACTTTGATAGAGTCCCACAATTCTAAGCGGAAAGACATCTCCTTTTATGGTGCTTATTTGTATTCTATCTCCAACACGAAGCGACATCTTTTTGGCAATACCCACACCTAATAAAATACCATTTTCATTATGGTTTAAGGCTTCGGCAGAACCTTCTATGATATAATCCTTTAAATTGAATAACCGGGCTTCTTCTAAAGCATTAATTCCTGTCAAGTTCCCAGCAATTTCTATAGAACCCGCAATGTAAAAGATTTGGGCTTTAATTTGCGGAATAGCTCCTTTAACATTAGCATCTTCATTCAAATACTTCATTAAAGGCAAAGCATTGTGTATTTTTTTCTGACTTAGTTTGGGTTTTATCGAATGCACAATATGGGTACTGTTTACCAATTTATCATATAAAGCAATAGGTTGTTCTTTAGAAGGTTCAATTTCGTTATAGATATGAATGTGTGGGGTTTGATTCAACATCAAATTATCTAACATCGTATTTAAACCCGTCATAAAACTTACTAAAGTAATATAAGCCCCAATACCAAACGTTACACCAAGGGCAGCCACAGAAGTCTGTTTAATCTTTGTAATTAAATGCGTTTTAGCAATCGTTAAGATAACAGTCCAATTGATCATTTCTCCGTTTTATAAAGTAGTGTTTTTTCAGTAATCCCAGATAGGACTTCTATATATTCCATGTTGCGCAAGCCAGTTGTTATGGTTACTATTCCAGCATCTGTTTTTACTTTATCATCATCAAGTAAATAAGCTATCGGAATGGCTAGTATATTTTCTCGTTTGCCAATTACAATATTAGCTTCACCCGATAAACCTGGGTAAAGTACTTTAGGTGGGGTATTAAAAACAGCTTCAACTTTAAAAGTCTGATTGCGTTCATCTTTTTGAGGTAATATTTTAGTCACTTTGGCTGTAAAAATCTCACCTTTGTAAGCATCCAGATTTATAATGACCTCTTGTCCTTTGGCTACCTTAACAATATCCACTTCATCTACTAACATTTCAATAATAAACTGACTACCGCTTCCTAAAGTTGCTATAGGGGTTACGGTATTAATTAGTTCCCCTAGATTTTTATGAAGCGCATAAACTTTTCCGGTGATACTGCTTTTAACCGTATAATCTTTAGTAGCGACAAGAGAAGTATTGTAATTATTTTTAGCTTGTTTAACGGTGATTAACAATTCATTTTTAGTTCGGTTTAATTTACTTTGAAGAGTTGTTAAGTTGTTTTTTGCTAAATCATAATTCAATTTTTTAGTGTCGAATTCAATTTTAGAACCTATTTTTTGATCCCAAAGATTCTTTTGTCTAAAGTAATTGATGGAATCATTCTTATATTTCAATAGAGCAGCATTAATTTCATCTTTAATACTCTGAAGCACTGTAATTCCACCACTGTAATTATCATTCGCTAATTCCAAAGCAAGCTTAGCATTTTTAGCATTTAATTCGGGAGCTGTATTAATTACCTGAAACAAGGCTTGGTCTTTTCTCACAGGATCACCTTCTTCTACAAAACTATGCTCTAGTATACCCGAAATAACAGCATATACTTCATACAAGCTATCGGGTTGAATGATAACAGAACTATAAATAGATTCCGTCATATTAAGGCGTTGAGGTGTAATATGTTCATCTTTTTGACAAGCCAATACAAACAGACTCAATATTAGAAATAGAAAAAACTTTCGCATTAGGGTACACTTTAAATAATAGCATAAAGATAAGAGTTTTAAACTTTTATTTAACTGATAATTATCATGTTGTAAGTTGAAAGAGAAAGGTGTAAGGAGATTAGAGGAGTACATTACACAAAACATCTATGTAACCCTATCCCAAGCAAAGCACCTCTTTTCAAGCAAAAACCTATGTGCCTATGTGGTTAAAAAACTGTCCACAAACTAATAAATCTGTGCCCATCCGCGTTTGACGCAGTCAATCCGTTTCATCCGCGTTCCATTTTCCACAAGAAGTAAGAAGTCAGAAGTAAGAAGTCAGAATTTAGAATTTAGAAATATTAGGTAAGCTACAACACAAGTAAAACCACAAACTATGTAAATTATAAAAATTATAAAAATTTCTTTAATCTGTGTTCCTAAAAAAAATCCGTTTCATCCGCGTTTGACGCAGTCAATCCGTTTCATCCGCGTTCCATTTTCCACAAGAA
>NZ_CAXBFR010000077.1:0-13225 GCF_963975005.1 uncultured Flavobacterium sp. | reverse complement strand
CTTGTTCCTTGCATGAAATATTTTTTATAAGCTGGCCAATCCGGATTTTCATTTTGAACATCAGCTTTGTCTAATAAACCTAAATCTAATAATTCAGAAGTCATTAATTTACCAACTTCCACATGATAATCTTTCCATAAAGTTCCTGGAACTAATAGTTTTGTCGCTTCATTTTTCACTCTTAAAACGGCATTGTAAACTGCAGCTTGTCTTTCAGTATATTTTCCAGAAACAGGAATTGTTCTACTCATGTCACTAGAGTAATTTGCGTATTCTGCACCAACATCTAACAAAATTAAATCACCAGCATTGCATTGTTGGTTGTTTTCAATATAATGTAAAACATTAGCATTGTTTCCAGAAGCAATAATTGGAGTGTAAGCAAAACCTTTTGAACGATTTCTTAAAAATTCGTGTGAAAATTCAGCTTCAATTTCATATTCCATTAGGTTTGGTTTCACGAAATTTAAAATTCTTCGGAATCCTTTTTCCGTAATATCACAAGCTTGTTGAATCAAATCTAATTCTTCACTTTCCTTAACAGAACGAATGCGTTGCATAATTGGATTCGATTTTTCCACTTTATGAGCTGGATAATTCTCTTTCCATTTTTTAATGAATCTTGCTTCACGAGTTTCAGTTTCAATAGTGGCTCTATAATGTTCATTCGTGTTGATGTACATCGTATCAGCATAAGTCATTAATTCTTTTAAAGTCTTATCAAAATCTTGCAACCAAATCACATTTTTGATTCCAGTAACTTCATTAGCACGTTCTTTGGTTAGTTTTTCACCTTCCCAAACGGCAATATGATCGTTCGTTTCTTTTAAAAATAAAATTTCACGTTGATTTTCATAAGGAGCGTCAGGAAAAAGTACCAAAATACTTTCTTCTTGATCTGCACCGGTTAAATAAAATATATCTCTATGTTGAGCAAAAGGTAAAGTAGAATCAGCCGAAACTGGATAAATGTCGTTTGAATTAAAAACGGCTATTCCGTTAGTCTTCATTTGTGAAGTGAACTTTTTACGGTTTTTTATGAATAAATCGCGGTCTATTTGATGGTATTTCATGTCTTAAGTTTTAATGTGCATCAAATTTAAAAAGATAAAATCCAAATCTTGTTAAAACCAATAAAAATTTTCAATTATCTTTAGAATATTACTTACTTTTAGGTCAAATTTTATAAAAATGAAGAAAATACTATTCCTATTCCTATTTATTCAAAGTTTCTCTTTTGCGCAAACTAATTTATTTGAAGAAGTAAAATTCAAAAGCATTGGTCCAACAATTATGAGTGGAAGAATTGTTGATTTAGCAGTAAATCCAGACAATCCAACTGAATTTTATGCTGCTTATGCTTCAGGTGGATTATGGTACACCAATAATAACGGGACTAGTTTTACTCCAGTTATGGACAATGCTCCAACACAAAATTGTGGTTCAGTTACAGTAGATTGGAAATCAGGAAGCATTTGGGTTGGAACAGGTGAAGTTAATGCTTCTCGTTCTTCTTATTCAGGAATTGGAATTTTAAAATCTTCAGATAAAGGAAAAACATGGGAAAATATAGGATTGCCAGAAAGTCATCACATTAGTAGAATTTGTGTAAATCCAAAAAATTTAAATGAAATTACAGTTGGTGTAGTAGGTCATTTATATTCAAAAAATCAAGAAAGAGGCATTTATAAAACACTTGATGGTGGAAAAACATGGAAAAAAACTCTTTTCATAAATGATGCTACAGGAATAATTGATATTGTGGTTAGTCCAACAAATTTCAATATTCAATATGCTGCTGCTTGGCAAAAAGACAGAAAAGCTTGGGATTTTACTGGAAATGGTTCAGGTTCTGGAATTTATAAAAGTACAGATGCAGGAAATTCATGGAGTTTGATTTCAACAGGATTAAGTGGTTTTCCAAACAATGAAGGTGTCGGAAGAATTGGTTTAGCTCTTTTTAATGAAAATGTAATTTATGCTGTTTTAGATAATCAAAATAAAAGACCAGTTGCAGCGAAAAGCAAAGGTAGTTTACCAACGATGATGAGTTCTCCAGGAGAAAATTTTTCTAATATTTCTAACAAAGAACTGAATAATGCTCTTAAATCGGCTGGTTTACGTGAAAAATATAGAGCTGAAAACATCAAGAATTTTGTTGAAAATTCAAAATTAGAACCAAAAGAAGCTTTTAAGGTTTTACAAGATGCCAATAAAGCTCTTTTTGAAACTGAAGTTATAGGTTGTGAAGTTTATAAATCTACAAATGGTGGAAAGACTTGGATAAAAATGAATCAAAAGTTTATTGATGATTTCTATTACACTTACGGATATTATTTTGCTAATATTAGTGTTGATGCAAATGATGAAAACCGAATTTATATTGGAGCTGTTCCATTATTATTCTCAAAAGATGGTGGAAAAACATTTGAAGTGATTAGTAAAGAAAACGTTCACGCAGATCATCACGTGACTTGGGTTAATCCAAAAAATCCAAATCATATCATAAACGGAAATGATGGCGGTGTAAATATTTCATACGATAATGGAGCACATTGGATAAAATGCAACAATCAAGCCGTCGGACAATTTTATGCTGTTCAAGTGGATAATGATGAAAACTATAATGTTTATGGTGGGTTACAAGACAATGGAGTTTGGTTTGGTCCAAATAATTATTCACATGATGTTTCTTGGCATCAAGAAGGCAAATATCCATATCAAGGAATTATGGGTGGTGACGGAATGCAAGTTCAGGTGGATAACCGAAATTCAAACATAGTTTATACTGGTTTTCAATTTGGAAATTATTATAGAATTGACAGAAAAACAGATAAATCAGAACCAATTACACCAAAATCAGCAAAAGACGAAAAGCCACTAAGATTCAATTGGCAAACACCTGTTTTATTGTCTTCTCATAATCAAGATATTGTTTATTTTGGCTCTAATTTCTTGCATCGTTCAATGAATCAAGGGAAAGATTGGGAAAAAATTTCAGACGATCTAACCAAAGGTTTTAAAGAAGGAAACGTAGCTTATGGAACAATTACAACGATTTCAGAAAGCCCTTTTCAGTTCGGTTTATTATATGTTGGTTCAGATGATGGGTTAATTCATGTTTCAAAAGATGGTGGAAACTCATGGATTCCTTTGTCTATTTCTGTGCAAACGGAAGTCTCTCAAGATTTATGGGTTTCACGAATTGTAGCTTCTCAACATAAAAAAGAGAGAGTTTATGTAACATTAAATGGCTATAGAAATGATGATTTTACCAGTTATGTTTATGTTTCGGAAGATTTTGGAACAACTTGGACAAATATTTCAAAGGGATTAACCAATGCAGTAAACGTAATAATAGAAGATTCTGAAAAAGAAAACATTTTGTATGTTGGAACAGATAATGGATTGTTTATTTCAATGGACAAAGGATCAACATGGCAAGATTTCTCTTCTGAATTACCAAATGTTGCAGTTCACGATTTAAAAATTCAAGCTAAAGCTAAAGATTTAATAGTAGGAACTCATGGACGTTCAATTTATAAGGTCAATTTAGAAAAAGTTCAAGCTTTGACAGATGAAGTTCTAACTAAAAATCTTCATTTGTTTGCAGTAGATAAAATTCAAAAATCAAGACGTTGGGGAAATTCTTGGAGTTCTTGGTCGGAAGCTTTTGAACCTAAAGCTGAAATTTGGATTTATTCAAATGAAGAAAAAGAAAGTGTTTTGAACGTTATAAACAATAAAAAAGTAAATGTTTATTCAGAAAAAATTAAACTTAAAAAAGGATTAAATAAAATTGAATATACTTTATCAGTTGATGCAAAAACAGCTCAAAAAATCACCAAAAAAGATAAAAAAATAGAAATCAAACCAGCTAAAAATGAAAAGTTATATTTGCCTCTTGGGAATTACACAATTTCAGTTGAAAACGAATCAACAACTTTAGAAATCTTTGAATCAAAATAACATGAAGAAATTAATAGTACTACTTATTGCATTCGTTTCCTTTTTTGCATCTTCTTTAAAAAATGACGTGGTGCTTTTTGGTGAATATCATAATAATTCAGTCGCGCATTGGTTGCAACTTGAACTTACAAAAGATTTAGCTGAAAAAACAGATTTAGTTTTAGGAGCAGAAATGCTGGAAGCTGATAATCAAAAGCAAATAAATCAATATTTAAAGAATGAAATTACGCAAAAAGGGTTAGACACTTTAGCTCGATTATGGAATAACTATAAAACCGATTATAAGCCTTTAGTTGATTTTGCCAAAGAGAAAAAATTCGACTTTATAGCAACAAATGTTCCAAGAAGATATGCTAGTTTGGTTTTTAAAAAAGACTTAGTCGCTTTAGACTCACTTTCTACTGAAGAAAAATCATGGATTGCACCTTTACCCATTGCATTTGATGTCAACTTACCTGGTTATCAAGCTATGATGGGAATGCAAGGTGGTCATGCTGGAGATAAAATGCCAAAAGCTCAAGCTATAAAAGATGCAACAATGGCTTATTTTATCAATAAAAACAGAAAAGAAAACAGCGTTTTCATTCATTTTAATGGAACTTATCATTCAGATAATTTTGAAGGAATCAATTGGTACTTAAAGAAATACAATGCAGAAACTAAAATTATAACCATTGCAACGGTTGAACAAAAAGATATTTCAAAATTAGAAAAAGAATATTACAATAAAGCCGACTTTATTCTCGTTATAGATGAAGATGTAACAAAAACTTATTAGATTCGTATTAATCTATATTTGTATTATGAGAGTAAAACTATTTCTTTTCGGTTTTTTAATAGCGTTGAGTTTTTTCTCATGCCAAAAGGACGATATTTCTACTGAGCCTAATTTAATTATCAAATTCAAATTTGATGAGAGTCAAGTGCGATTAAATAATATTGGTGAACCTGCAATAATTCCAGTTGGTAATGCTGCTCAAACACCAATTTTCAATTCTATTTCTGCACACTATTTTGAATTAGCGCCAAATGCTTTTACTCAATTAGGTCAAGGAACTATATTGTATCATGCGCCAGAAACAATGACTGGTGGCTCTTCTGCCATTGATTTTGACCAATCTAAAATTGTTGGAGAAGATGAAGTGTTTTTATCAATCCCCTTAAGTCAAGTTACACAAGGTAGTTATGAATGGGTAAGAGTGTCTTTGTCTTATCAAAATTTTGATGTTTCTATCCGAAATGCAGGCAATGATTACACTGGAACTTTTGCCAGTTTTGTTGGATTTAATACTTATATAAATAGCCATAGTATTGGCACAAATTTATTTCCAGTAAACGGAAATCGTGCTCAAGGTTATTGGGCTTTTGCTTTAAATGATTTTCCATTTGCTACTTCAGGTCAAGCACCAGTTGGAGCAACAACTGTTCCAAACCCATTAGCAGCTACATCTCCAATTCCTGCTGGTTCATGCGTGGTTACAGGCAAATTTGCCAATAATTTAGTTATAAATGGGAATGAAACAAATGATATAGTTGTAACTCTTTCGCTCTCAATCAATAATAGCATCGAATGGACAGAAGTAAATGCTGATGGAAAATATGAACCTTCTGCGGGAGAGAATATCGTTGATATGGGTTTAAGAGGTTTAATTCCTAACCACAACAAATAAATGTAAATGAAGTCAATTGTAAAATTATTGTTGCTTTTTATTATTTCTACTTCCTGTTTTGGTCAAAAACCAAACAAAAGTCTTTATATCATGTCGTTTTCTAACGAAATAAGTACTTTTCAAAAACCAATAATTGATTTTAAGAAATTTGATTTTAAGACTAATTCAGTTGATTTACAAATTTATAACCCAATAATCGGGCTGTTTGAAAATTATCACTATATAGCTGAAAATCAATTTGAAAGATCTGATAAAATGATTTTAAATTACTCAAGAAATCAATTTTTAAATTGGAATTCTACTCCTATCTTAAATTTACTAACAAGCAGACCTACTGATTCATTTAATCCTTATGGAGTTTCAAATTTAGGTGAAGCCTTTGCTCTTGGTGTAATTAACACACTATTACATAAAAACTAATTTAATCTTCAACATTAGTTAAACTCATTTTAAATTGAGTATAAATAAGTCCGAAAAGGTTGTAGTTAATTTTTTTTAGTCTTATTTTTGTTTGATATTTTAAATAAATCTACACAATCAAATAAAATTATGGCAAAATCTGCACTTTTAAAGTCATCTATTGCAAAGAAATACTGGATGGCTCTTACGGGTTTATTTTTATGCTTGTTTTTGACAGGTCACTTAGCAGGAAATCTTCAATTATTGATTCCTGATAATGCATCAGCGTTTAATCAATACGCTTTGTTTATGACTACAAATCCAGCTGTAAAAGTATTATCTTACTTGACTTACATTTCAATTATTTTCCATGCAATTGATGGAATAATGTTGGCAATTCAAAACAAAAAAGCTAGGCCAATTGCTTATGCAAAAAACAATCCTTCTGGGAATAGTAGTTTTGCTTCAAGAAATATGGCAGTTTTAGGAACTGTTATTTTAATTTTTATTGTAACACACATGGTTACATTTTGGGCAAAAATGCATTTTGATAAAAATATGCCTTTGCAAACCTTATCTGTAACTGATGAAGCTTCTGGAATGAAACAAGATTTTTACATTACAACTAGTTCTGGACAAGATAAATTTTTACCAGTAAACCAAGTAGATGGAAAAAATTTAGTGATTGAAGGAAATAAAATTTTTATTGTAAAGCCAATCAAAGTTGAATTTGCAGAAGGATATAAAGATTTGTATAAAATTACTTTAGACTTTTTTAGAGATGCAAAGTATGGTTTAATATACACGTTACTTTATGTATTAGCTATGCTGGCTTTAGGTTTTCACTTATGGCATGGTTTTGCAAGTGCATTTCAATCTTTAGGATTAAATAATCCAAAATTTAATGCAGGAATAAAATTCTTCGGAAGAGCATTTTCGGTCTTAGTACCATTGTTATTTGCTATTATTCCTTTATATATTCATTTTACTAAATAATCAACATCAAATATATTATGAAGTTAGATTCTAAAATACCACAAGGTCCTTTATCAGACAAATGGACCGATTATAAAGATCATTTAAAATTAGTTGCACCAAATAATAGACCGAAAATTGATATTATTGTAGTTGGAACTGGTTTAGCTGGAGCTTCTGCTGCTGCTTCTCTAGGGGAAATGGGTTATAATGTTAAAGCATTTTGTTTTCAAGATTCTCCACGTCGTGCTCACTCAATTGCAGCACAAGGTGGAATTAATGCAGCCAAAAATTACCAAAATGACGGTGATAGTATCTACCGTTTATTTTATGATACAATTAAGGGAGGAGATTATCGCTCTCGTGAGGCAAACGTTCATCGTTTAGCCGAAGTTTCTGGAAATATCATTGACCAATGTGTTTCTCAAGGTGTTCCTTTTGCACGTGAATATGGAGGAATGTTAGATAACCGTTCGTTTGGTGGTGTTCAAGTACAACGTACTTTTTACGCTGCTGGTCAAACAGGACAACAATTATTATTAGGAGCTTATTCTGCTCTATCAAGACAAATCGGTTTAGGACGTGTTAAAATGTTCAGTAGACACGAAATGCTTGATTTAGTTAAAGTAGATGGAAAAGCTCGTGGAATTATAGCCCGTAACTTAGTTACAGGTGAATTAGAAAGACATTCTGCTCACGCAGTTGTAATTGCTTCTGGTGGATATGGAAATGTATATTTCTTGTCAACTAACGCAATGGGAAGTAACGTGACAGCTTCATGGAAAGTTCACAAACAAGGAGCTGCTTTTGCAAACCCATGTTTTGTGCAAATTCACCCAACTTGTATTCCTGTTCATGGAACAAATCAAGCAAAATTAACCCTAATGTCAGAGTCATTACGTAACTCTGGTAGAATTTGGGTTCCAAAGAAAAAAGAAGATGCTGAAGCAGTTAGAAATGGAAGTTTAAAACCGACACAAATTGCTCAAGAAGATAGAGATTATTATTTGGAAAGAAGATATCCTGCATTTGGGAATCTAGTTCCTAGAGATGTTGCTTCCCGTGCAGCAAAAGAAGTTTGTGATGATGGACTTGGAATTGAAGCAAACGACACCAATGAAGGTGTTTATTTAGATTTCTCTTCAGAAATTAAAAGTAAAGGTAAAGAAGTTGCTTATGCACAAGGGAATCATGACCCTAATGAAGAAGAAACTATCAAGTTAGGTAAGCAATGGATTGAAGAAAAATACGGTAATTTATTCGCAATGTATGAAAAAATCACTGACGAAAATCCATATGAAACTCCAATGAAAATTTATCCAGCAGTTCATTACACAATGGGCGGTGTTTGGGTTGATTATAACTTACAATCTACAATTCCTGGATGTTTTGTAGCTGGTGAAGCTAATTTCTCAGACCATGGAGCAAACAGATTAGGTGCTTCTGCTTTAATGCAAGGTTTAGCTGATGGTTATTTTGTATTGCCTTATACGGTTTCAAATTATTTAGCAGATGATATTAGAACCGGTAAAATTTCTACTGATTCTCCTGAATTCGCTCAAGCAGAAAGTAATGTGAAAGCAACAATTGATAAGTTCTTAAATAATAACGGTACAAAATCTGTTGATCACTTCCATAAACGTTTAGGTTTAGTAATGTGGAATAAAGTAGGTATGGCTCGTAATGAAAAAGGACTAAAAGAAGCTATTGAAGAAATTGGACAAATTCGTGATGAATTTTACAAAGATGTTTACGTTCCTGGAACTTCAGAAGAATTAAATCCTGAATTAGAAAAAGCACTTCGTGTAGCTGATTTCTTAGAGCTAGGACAATTAATGGCTATGGATGCCTTACAAAGAAATGAATCTTGTGGAGGTCACTTTAGAAACGAATATCAAGATGCTGAAGGAGAAACACTTAGAGATGATGAGAAATTTTCTTTTGTAAGTGCATGGGAGTATAAAGATCAAGATACTACTAAAGCCGAACTTCATAAAGAAGAATTAAAATACGAGTTCATTAAAATTGCCGCTAGAAATTATAAATAAAATACTATGAGTGCAGCTAAAAATATAAATATAACTTTAAAAATCTGGCGTCAAAAAAATGCTGATTCAAAAGGTAACATCGAAACATATAAATTAGATAATGTTTCAACAGCTAGTTCGTTTTTGGAAATGTTAGACCAATTAAATGAACAATTAATTAACGAAAGAAAAGAACCTGTAGCATTTGATCACGACTGTCGTGAAGGAATTTGCGGAATGTGTTCGCTTTACATCAATGGTAGAGCACACGGTCCAGAGACAGGAACAACTACTTGTCAATTACACATGAGAAAATTCAATGACGGTGATACTATCTTTATTGAGCCGTGGAGAAGTAAAGCTTTTCCAGTTGTAAAAGATTTAGTTGTTGATAGAAGTGCTTTCGATAGAATTCAACAAGCAGGAGGATTCGTTTCTGTAAATACTTCAGGAAACACTATTGATGCCAACTCAATTCCAATTCCAAAAGATGATGCAGATAAAGCTTTTATGGCAGCAGCTTGTATTGGTTGTGGTGCTTGTGTAGCAAGTTGTAAAAACGGTTCAGCAATGTTATTTGTTGGAGCAAAAGTTTCACAATATGCTTTATTACCTCAAGGTAAAGTTGAAGCAACACAACGTGTTCAAAACATGGTTCGTCAAATGGATGAAGAAGGTTTTGGAAATTGTACAAATACTGGAGCTTGTGAAGTAGAATGTCCAAAAGGGATTTCTTTAGAGAACATTGCTCGTATGAACAGAGAATATTTAAAATCTAGTTTCTAAAAAAATAGACTTTAGTAAATATAAAAACGCATTCGTAACTGGATGCGTTTTTTTTGTATTTTTATAAAGAAAAAATGGTTTAAAAACAAAAGAGATCTTGGGTAAAGATTATATTTTAAAAACTTTATAATGATGAGAAGTGTATTTATATTATGTTTTCTTTTGTTTTCTATTAATTGCTTTACTCAAGCGAAAGTTTTAAATTTAAGTAGATCCAATACTGAAAGGACTATTCAAATAAAAGAGCATAAACGAATCAAAATTCAAACCTTTGAGGGCAAAACTTTTTATGGTCGATTTACAGTAATTGATAGTGCTAGTTTAATGATTAAACAGAATTTAATTTTATTAAAAGATATTAAAAAAGTTAGACAAAAATCACTTTTTAGTGCAATTGCCAACCCTTTTTTTATAATTTATGGTTCAGCTATACTTGTAAGTGGTGTTCTAGTTATAGGAACAGGTGGTTTTGGTGTTGTAATTGGAGGTGTTTTAGTTATTACAAGTATTCCTATGATATTAATTCCAGCAATAGTAAACAATCACGATTCTGGAAAATGGAATTATTCAATACAAATAAAATAAATGAAAATAGCATTATTTCAAACCAATTTAGTTTGGGAAAACCCTAAATCAAACAGAACATTTATAGAAGAATATTTTATGAGTGAAGATGATGAATTTGATTTATTTGTACTTCCTGAAATGTTTACAACTGGTTTTACAATGAATCCAGAAAATGTTGCTGAGACAATGCAAGGAGAAACCATTTCTTGGATGAAATCATTAGCTTTAAAGAAAAATTGTGCTGTATGCGGAAGTTTAGTTGTTTCGGAAAACAATAGTTTTTACAACCGATTTATTTTCGTTCATCCAAACGGAAAAATTGACTTTTATAACAAAAGGCATTTGTTTTCATTAGCAGGGGAACATCAAAAATACGCAAAAGGAACAAAAAAAGTAATCATTGATTATAAAGATTGGAAAATTTGTCCTCAAGTTTGTTATGATTTGCGTTTTCCTGCATTTTCTCGTAATCATGAAAATTATGATCTATTACTTTATGTTGCCAATTGGCCAAAACCTAGAACAAATGCTTGGGATATTTTGTTAAAAGCCCGAGCAATAGAAAACTTATGTTATGTTATAGGAGTTAACCGAATTGGATTTGATGAAAATAACCACGAATACATTGGTCATTCACAAGTGTTAGACGAATTGGGAAATCAAATTCTCGATACTGAAGACAACCTAGGTGTTTTTATAGTTGAATTAGATAAAAACAAAATGCTAGAAACCCGAAATAAATTGAATTTTCTAAGTGACAAAGATCAATTGGAGATTAAAATGTAATTAATTTTCTAAATCAAAATCTTGATTAATATCCCAATTGGCTCGAACATCAATTTCTTTTGGAAAATAGATGATTTGCTCTGCTTGTTTTTTGGCTAAAAAATTACCTGTATCCCATTCATTATTTGCATTGTCATCATAAATAATGCGAATTGTATAAAGCATTGGATCAATTAAATCAAAAGTAAGGGTTGTTTCTTTAGTTGATGTTTTAGAAGCTAAAACTTTTCCTTTACCGTCTAATAATTCTAAAATTAACGGAAAACGATTTATATTTTTTAGATTAACGCTTAAATTTCCATAATCTGCATATGTTCTTGTGCTAAATCTTTGTATTAAAGTGTCATTCGATTTGCCATAAAAATCAGTAATTGCATCAGGTAAAAGTTCCAAAGCATATTTTTCATTTTCTTCTTTTTTGAACTCAAAGACAAGCTCTTGCTCAAATTCTAGATATTTTGTAGTGAAATCAAGTGCAACAGAATCTTTGTTGATTAATTTCATTTTTAATTTGTCAAAACTTGTTAATGGAGTACTAGACTTTAAAGCATAATCCTCAGTAAATCTAATAGTTCCATTTTGTTTTGAAGTAAGCGTTAAGGTGTCTGTTTCTTTTAATTCTTTATATTTTGAAACAAATGATTTTGAATAATTGTCGTTTTCAACAAAAAATTCTATAGAATCAGATTCTATTTTTGGTACAAATAATTGTAAAGAATCTTTTCCAACAACTGGAAATTTTGTCAATTTAACAGCAACATTTTTTAAGCCATTTTTTGCAGTTACTTTCAGGTTTTTAGTGTTTCCACTATAAGCCATAAAATATTTATTTGTACTTTGTTGTATGGGTTTTTCAGCTTTAAAAGCTTCAATTTCTTTAAACAATTCTAATTGATAAGCAATTTCGCTTGGTGTTTTTATAGGCTCTTCTAAGAACCCGATTTTATCCGATTTTGGATCAAATTTATTGTTGCCATTTTTGTCTTTCATAGCTACTAAATAATAAGAACCTTCTTTTAAATTTTCTAAAGCAAAGACTTTTAAACTATCTAAAGTGTTTGTTACATATAATGGAGCTTCTTTATAAACAGTTGAGTCTTTAAAAGTCTTAGCATCATACAACATTACTGACACAAAATTGTCTGGTTTTTGGTTATAGGTATCTTTAATCTTTCCAACTACTGTTAATGAATCAATGTAAGAACCTGTTGAAAACACATATTTAAATTGCGAATAAGGATTTCCTTCATTATTATCTGTAATACTTTGACCAAAATTAAAACTATATGTAGTGTTTTCTTGCAAAGTATCTTTGATATTTATCGAAATAAATTTGCTGGCACTTCCTTGAGGGACAATAATTGGTGCTGTCTTCATGGGTGGAGAAATAATCAATTGCTTTGTAATGTCTTTAACTTTTATTAATTCGTTAAAAACAATTTTTATTTCTTTTCCTGTAAAGTTTGTATTGTAATTTTCTGGAGAACTTCCAGTAATTTTTGGAGCAATTGTATCTTTCAATCCACCTGAAATAGTTCCTCTTTTAGCACAGCCAGTTATGGTTAATAGTAGACTAAAAACAATAAATAGGAGTATAAAATATATTTTTCGCATATCATCTTAAAATTCAACCACAAAATAACAACTATATTTAAAGGTTACATACTTTTTTTAGAAATTTTTATCATTGTGTGTAAGCAATAGCCAACAAACTGATTTTAGAGTCTGGGATTTCTAACAAGACTTTTGCACAAGCTTCAATAGTTGCTCCGCTAGTAATAACGTCATCAATTAGTAGGTAGTGTTTGCCAATATGATGGTCTTTTGGCTTAATTTCAAAGTTATTTGACAACATTTCTGCTCTTTTGATTTTAGATTTTTTAGTCTGAGTTTTGGTGTGTTTAATTCTAAATAATACTTCGTTTTCAATTGGAATTTGAAGTTCTTTTGACAAAGCTTCACAAAAAGTAGTCACTTGATTATAACCTCTTTCTTGTAGTCTTTTTTTATGAATTGGTGTTGGAATAATGTAATCAACTTTAGGAA
>NZ_CAXBFR010000076.1:0-13227 GCF_963975005.1 uncultured Flavobacterium sp. | reverse complement strand
AGCAGCTATTTTTACCAATTATTTAGGTGTGAAAAGAAAGTTAGATGCTATTCCTCCTGGATTTAATGTTACTATTGATTTGAAGAAAACTAAATTAGTAGATCACTCTGTAATGGAAAATTTAGAGCATTTTAAAAATGATTATGAAGCTCATGAGAATAGTACGGTAGAAATTGTTGGATTAGATGACCACAAGTCCCTTTCAGATCACCCATTATCAAGTAGAAAAAATAAATAATAACAATTTGTTTAGTTAGTTAAAGGAAGAAGTATTTAATATTTTTTAAGTACTTCTATCCTTTGATATTTGAAAATATAAAAAATAAAATGAAAAAAATAAATATAATTACAATAACGGCATTAGTTTTTTTGTCTTTGAATAGTATTGCACAAGAAACAATTCATCACGACAAAACTAATACTTGGTTTACTTTATTGAATCGATTAAATATTAATAAAGATTGGAGTGTTTCAAATGAGATTCATGAACGAACTGGTGCTTTTTTAAATGAGCAAGGGACTTTTTTATGGAGACCTTCAGTTGATTATCACTTAAATGAAAATGTGGAGTTTAGTGTAGGATATTCTTATCTTAATAACAAGCCAAATGATCCAAATCCAAACCCAAAAATTGGAGTGGTTGAAAATAATATGTGGGAACAAATTTTACTAAAAACTAAAATTGGAAAAGTTAATTTTCAACATCGTTTACGTCAAGAAAATAGATGGTTTGACACTGTGGGTCAAAATCTAGATGGGACTTATTCTAAAACAGGGACAGACTACGCAAATCGTTTTAGATATCGTCTAACGGTTAATACAGATATTAAGAAGTTTGAAAACAATCAAGCTTTATTTTTTCAAGCATTTGATGAGATTTGGATTCCTCAAACAGATAAGTTAGCGCCAAAATCATTGTCAAGAAACTGGTTTTATGCTGGTTTAGGATATAAATTTAATCCTAAAACAAATTTACAAATAGGTTATATGAGCCAGTTTGATAGTATTGGAAACAATACTTATATTTCAACACCAATTTTACAAACTACTTTTGTTAGAAATTTTGATTTATAAGGAAATTGCGTTACTGAAACAAAAAGATAGAGTGAATAGCTCGAAATAGTTCCAAAAATAATATCCCGATAAGTTAATGCTTATCGGGATATTTTTAGTTTAAATCTATTGCAATATTTTCATAATAAAAATTACCTTCATTGTCAATTCCTTGAATGTTAACCAAGACGCTTTTTTGATTTAAAACCGGAATAGTAAACTCAAAATCACCACTTGTATTTGTATATAAATTTGGAATCCAGTTTATAGTACCATATTTTTTAAAGGCCTGATTTTCATAATAAGAATACTTTGGATTTTTAAATGGAATTTCCTTTTCAAAGCCATCTTTTATTATTAATGATTTTGAATTTATTTTCTCATTTGCAATACTGCCAAATTGTTTTTTGGTGTAAATTCTAATAGTTCCGCTAGGAGAATTCATCCCTGTTCCAAAACCTCTTTTGTTTATGTAAATTTCATCAACAGTATTTAAATTCATATTCAATATTAAATCTAAATTTCCCAATGGAGCATCGTCTAAAAATATTGAAGGAGAAAGAGAACCACTAAAAGAATTAGCTGTTCTACTAACTATTGATACAGAGCCTCCAACTGTTTTTACATCAAAACCATGAGATTGAATAAAACCAAGTACATCATAATATAAATCTGCGTTGTTCTGGTCAATTTTATAGCCTTGAGCGCCACCTCTGTTATAGAAATTTGTTGTGTTTTCTAATTTTAACTCAACCTTATCAGTGATGACTACATCTCTAAGAACTGTTGTGTTTGCCAAATAGGGAAAATCAGAATTGTATTCTGTTAACGGAGAAAAAGTTGTGTTTTCACATTTTATTTTTATTTCAGGTAAAGATTTTAAAAATCTGTTTTTATTATTTGCGACTTTAGAATATAGTTTAATAGCTTGATATTTAGATTTGTTATCCAATAGGGAAATGAAAAAAGCTGTTGAATCTGTTGCTACAATATTTTCAAACACAAAATTATTTTTTTCGTCTATTTTTCCGGTAAGATTGATTCCGTTTGCTATAGACGACAAAACTATGCTATATTTATCCTTGTTGGAAATGGTTTGATTTAGGGTTCCTTCAATAGTCAATCCAACGTCAAAAGGATATTTGATGGTTGGTGTTTTTGTAAGGATGTTATTCCAATCATATTTTGATGCATTTTGATTTAATAAAACTAAATCTAATTCAAATTGTTTTTTGCGGTTGAAGTCTTTAAAATAATAAGAATTTTTTTCTAATTTATTTATTAAATAGGCATTGAAATTTAATTGAGATGTAATAGCATTTTCTTCAAAAGAAGAAATAGTTTCTGTTGGAAGTACGCTAATACTAAAGTTGGCAATTTTGTCTTTTAGGTGGCCTTTTATCAGTAGTGTATCTTTAGTAATGCTACTCTTTTCTAAAACAATAGTTGATGTGTTTTTGATATGATTATAAATCATTCTTTCTGCTATTGCATTATTGTTTTCATCTAAAACTCTTATGATATTAACTCCTTTAAACAAAGCCGCTTTGTCAATAATAATATCATTTGATAAACCTTTAAAATAGAAATCTATTAGATTTGCTTTGTCGTTTTTTTGAATTACAAATGTGTAATTTTTGTCTTTATTTTTGTTGAAAGTATAATTGTTAGTTTTTATTTTTATGAACACTTTGTTTTCATCAGAATAGTTGTTTACACTCATTGAAATACCTTCAGTAGTAACTATAGGAAGGTTTTTTTCAATGTTGCCGGTGGTTTGTTCTATTACAATTTTATATTGTTCGCTTTTTGTTTTTAAAATATCAAACTTTCCATAACCTTGTTCGTTTGTTGCAAATTGATTTATTAAAATATTTTTTGAATCATAAACTTTAATATTGTTCAATTTTACTCCTTTTCCTCTACAGTCTTTTATTTGAACGCCTACTGTGTTGTCACAATCAAACACTAATTTTCCGCCTTCAATGCTAAGACTAATCGATTCATTATCTAACGAGTTGTTGTTATTTGTTTTGGGACTGTCTTTGGTGTTTATTATTTCAATAGCAAAAATTGAAGATTCATCTTCTTCAAAGTTATTCATAAAGTTTGTGTATGTGTGAATATAGTATGTTCCAGAAGCATAGGATTCGTCAAGTTTTAAATGACCAATTATAATGCCGTTACTAGCTAAAAACAGTTTTGAAACAACTTCGTTTTTGTCACTATCTAAAACTCTAACATAAACATTGGTAGTTGAATAATTTAATCCATTAGATTTTTTATCAATTACATAACCTTTAAACCAAATGGTTTCATTGGTTAAGTAAACACTTTTGTTAAAGTGTAAATGAATGTTTTCACTAGCTAAACTATAATAGTTATTTATAGATTTAGTAATTGTTTTGTGGTTGTCTTGTTCTTGAGCATTGGCTGCCAAAAAAAGAAATGTGAAAGCTAGTAGGAAATAGTTTTTATACATTACGATTTTTTTTATAAATATAAAAAAAATCCGACAAGAATTACTTGTCGGATTAAAATTATTTTATTTTATATAAAATATTACATCATTCCTGGCATTCCACCGCCCATCGGCATAGCTGGAGCATCTTCTTTGATGTCTATTAAAGCACATTCTGTAGTAAGAATCATACCAGACACTGAAGCTGCATTTTCTAAAGCTACACGTGTTACTTTTTTAGGATCAATAATTCCTGCTTTTAGCATTTGAACATATTCACCTGTTTTAGCATTGAAACCAAAATCAGCTTTTCCGTCTAATACTTTTGCAATTACAACAGAACCTTCACCACCTGCATTTTCAACAATAGTTCTTAAAGGAGATTCGATTGCTCTATTTACAATTTGAATTCCGGTTGCTTCATCAGCATTTTCTGCTTTTAATTTTGATAAAGCAGCTTTTGCTCTAACTAAAGCAACTCCACCACCAGCAACAATTCCTTCTTCTACAGCAGCTCTTGTTGCATGTAATGCATCATCAACTCTGTCTTTTTTCTCTTTCATTTCTACTTCAGAAGCAGCCCCAACATATAAAACAGCAACTCCACCAGCTAATTTAGCTAAACGTTCTTGTAGTTTTTCTTTATCATAGTCAGAAGTAGTAGTTTCTACTTGAGCTTTAATTTGATTTACTCTTGCTTTAATGTTTTCTTTAGAACCAGCACCATTTACAATTGTAGTGTTGTCTTTGTCAATTGAAACATTTTCGGCTGTACCTAACATTTCTAAAGTAGCATTTTCTAGAGAATAACCACTTTCTTCTGCAATTACAGTTCCACCAGTTAAGATAGCGATGTCTTCTAACATGGCTTTTCTTCTGTCTCCGAACCCTGGAGCTTTTACAGCTGCAATTTTTAATCCACCTCTTAATTTGTTTACTACTAAGGTTGCTAATGCTTGTCCGTCAACATCTTCAGCAATAATTAATAAAGGTTTTCCTGATTGTGCAACTGGCTCAAGAATAGGTAATAACTCTTGTAAGTTTGATATTTTTTTGTCGAATAATAAAATGTATGGATTGTTTAATTCAGCAATCATTTTATCTGCATCTGTTACGAAGTAAGGGGATAAATAACCTCTGTCGAATTGCATTCCTTCAACAATATCAACATAAGTATCAGTTCCTTTTGCTTCTTCAACAGTGATTACACCTTCTTTTCCAACTTTGTTGAAAGCAGTAGCGATTAATTCACCAATAGTTTCATCATTATTTGCTGAAATAGATGCAATTTGTTTTATTTTTTCAGATGAATTTCCAACTGTTTGAGATTGTTTAGCTAAATCTTCAACGATTGCTTCAACCGCTTTGTCAATTCCTCTTTTTAAATCCATTGGATTTGCTCCAGCTGCTACGTTTTTCAAACCTTCTTTTACGATTGCTTGCGCTAAAACAGTTGCTGTTGTTGTTCCGTCTCCAGCTAAATCATTAGTTTTAGAAGCTACTTCTTTAACCATTTGAGCGCCCATGTTTTCTAAAGGATCAGCTAATTCAATTTCTTTTGCAACGGTAACACCATCTTTAGTAATAGTTGGTCCACCAAACGATTTGCTAATAATAACGTTTCTTCCTTTTGGTCCTAATGTAACTTTAACTGCATTTGCCAAAGCATCTACACCTCTTTTTAAGCCATCACGAGCTTCTATGTCGAATTTAATATCTTTTGCCATTGTTTTGTTTTTTTTGCCCATTGGCTGAAGCCTAATGGTAATTTATTTAATATCCGTTGACTAAGGTCAAACGGCAATTCGTTTATCTTAATTCTCTAGTCTAAAATCTTAGATTATAGCGTAAATTTCTTCTTCTTTCATGATTAGGTAATCACTACCTTCATATTTTAATTCTGTACCAGCATATTTACCGTACAATACTGTATCGCCAACTTTTACAGTCATTGTGTAATCTTTTTTGCCGTTTCCAACAGCAACAACTGTTCCTTTTTGTGGTTTTTCTTTAGCAGTGTCAGGAATAATTAATCCTGAAGCGGTTGTAGTTTCTGCAGCCATTGGCTCAATTACTACGCGGTCTGAAAGTGGCTTTATGTTTAATGACATATTTTGTATTTTTAATTTATTAAATGTTCTATTTCTCTGATTTCAGAAATTATGCCAATGCTATATTTATGCCATTTTTGCCAATAAAAAAAGCCAGCACTGACAGGCTGGCATTTTTTTATAATGTTGCTAAAGTTTATTTAGTAGTATCGTTTGCTTGAGTTGTAGCAGCTTCGTTAGCTGGTTGAGCATTAGTTGCTGGTGTTGTAGGTACCACTGGTGCGCTTATTTCGCTTTCGTTAACGATTTTTGAACCGTTAACACCCCCATTTTGAAAACTTAATGTAGATAAGAAAATTAAAACGATTAACGCTATTCCTAAATACCAAGTACTTTTATCTAAAAAGTCTGTAGTTTTTTGAACACCCCCTATTTGTTGTGTACCACCAAAAGAAGAAGATAAACCTCCACCTTTAGGATTTTGTACCATAATTGCTAATATTAATAGAAAACATACTATTGTAATTGCTATTAAAAAACCTGTAAATCCCATAATTAATTATTTTGTTGTAAATCCTTTATATCTTTTATTCGGTTTGCAAAGAAAATACTTTTTTCTGGATATTTCAAAATTAATATCTCATAAGCTTGAATTGCTTTCTTATATTTCTTTTGTTCCAAGTAAATTCTGGCTAATGTTTCTGTCATTAAATGAGTTGGTTCTTGTGAGACTTTCTCAATAATAGTAGTGTTTATAGCGGTTTCTTTAAGAGGGCCAATTTTTGGATTGGTTTCAATAAATTTATCTATAATGTCTAATTTTTTCTTTTTTTCTTCAGGTAAATCTTCTTCAGTTTCTTCAATTTCTCTTTCAATTGGCGAAAATTTTGTCAATTGTAGCCATTCTGAAAACGAATGTTTTTCTTGAGAATCAAAATGTAAAGGTTTATTTATGTCTAGTTTTTCTTCAATTTCCGACAAAGGCTCTAAAGTTTTTTCATTTGAAGCTTTAAATTCTTCTATTTCGATATTGTTTTGTAATGCTTTTGGATTTAAGATTTCAAAACTTCCCACAAAAATTTCATTTATTTCTTTTTGTTGTTTTTCAATTAACTCTGTATTAACTGTTTTGAAATTTTCAGAAGTTACAAAATCAAATAAAATACTTCTATCTGTTGTGTGTGCAGCCGTTTTTTTTAATTCAAAATTATATCTGTAACTATTCAAGTTATATAATCCTTTTAAATACAAAGCGCGCATGCCTTGAAAATAAGGATATTGGTTTAAAATAGTTTCTAGTACCATAGTTTGATTTTCATCAACGGCATCAGGATTGTTTAAAAGATATGTTATTTTGTTTATGTTCAATTTGAATTATTTTTTTACCATTTAGCCAATGCTTCATTAAAAATATCTTGTGTAATTCTATCAAAAATTACGTCTAATGATTTAGTTAATTGCGAACCTGTTAATTGCGTGTTTCCATTAAAATCATCATAGAAAGAAAAACGTTTTTCAAAATCGTCTTCTTCTTTGTTTCTGTTGGTATACCTAACATTTATAGAAATTGTTAATCTGTTTTGTGCAGCAGTTTGATCAGCAGTTGCAGTCATCGGAGTAATTCTATATTCAGTAATTTCACCTTCAAATAGTAATTCGCCACCAGTGTTTGTTAGATTTAAATTAGTTTGATTTTGGATCAAATCTTGTAATTTTAAAGTAAAAGTTCTTTCAATTCCTGGTTGAATTAAGTCTGCATTATTTGCAAAATAATTTACTTGAAATGTTTTGGCTTCAATAGGTTTTGCACCTGTAAAATTATAAGCGCCACAACTATTTAATACAATGGAAACAAGTACTACTACTATATAATGTGTTTTTTTCATTTTTAAATCTGAATTTTAAAGATCATATTGCTTGATTTTTCTATATAAAGTTCTCTCGGAAATCCCTAATTCATCAGCTGCAGCTTTTCTTTTTCCTTTGTTTCTTTCTAAAGATTTTTTAATTAATTCTATTTCTTTTGCTTCTAAACTCAAGGTTTCTTCCTCTTCTATTGCTTCTGCAAAAAGATAATTTTCGTCATCATCATCTTCTTCAATATCTTCATATTGTTCTTGGTTTTGATGTGTTTTTGAAGGAATCATTTCTAATCTTGGTTCTTCATCAAAAGAAGTTTTGTTTTCTTCGGATTTTCCATAAATTTTCTGAATCAAACCTTTGTTTGCTTCTTGGACGTTAGAATTTCCGTTTTTGATTAAGTCAAGGGTTAGTTTTTTTAAATCAGACAAGTCACCTTTCATGTCAAAAAGTACTTTGTATAATATCTCTCTTTCATTACTAAAATCACTTTCAGCTTTTTTATCCTTAACTAAAGCTGGTAAATTTGAACCACCTTCTGGTAAATAAGAATGAATTGTTTGTAATGAAATGTCTCTAATGGTTTCTAAAACTGAAATTTGTTCAGCAACATTTCTCAATTGACGAATGTTTCCATTCCATCTATATTTCGTTAGATATTGAGCTGCATTTTCATCCAATTTTATTGGAGGCATGTTGTATTTGTGTGCAAAATCAGACGCGAATTTGCGAAACAATAAATGAATGTCATCCTTTCTTTCTCTTAAAGGAGGTAATAATATTTCGACTGTACTTAATCGATAGTATAAATCTTCTCTAAATTTTCCTTTTTCTATAGCTTCAAACATATTTACGTTTGTAGCTGCTACAATGCGAACATTTGTTTTTTGAACTTTTGAAGAACCTACTTTTATAAATTCACCATTTTCTAAAACACGAAGTAAGCGAACTTGAGTTGTTAAAGGTAATTCTCCAACTTCATCTAAAAAAATTGTTCCGCCATCAGCTACTTCAAAATAGCCATCACGGGCTCCAGTTGCACCTGTAAAAGAACCTTTTTCATGACCGAATAATTCACTATCAATTGTCCCTTCTGGAATTGCTCCACAGTTTACTGCAATGTATTTCCCATGTTTTCTATGCGAAAGCGAATGAATGATTTTTGGCATACTTTCTTTACCAACACCACTTTCACCAGTTATTAAAACGGAAATATCGGTTGGTGCTACTTGGATAGCTTTTTCAATGGCGCGATTCAGTTTTGGATCATTCCCAATAATTTCAAAGCGTTGTTTTATGTTTTGTATGCTTTCCATATTTATGCTGAATTTATTTCAGTATCTTTTTTACTAATTCATCACTTCACTATAACCAATCGCATCACCTTTTAAAGTCGCTCCAGTACAATCTCTGATTTTTACTAGAACAAATTCACCTATTTTATAATTCACTTTTGGAAAAACAGTAACCATATTTTCAGAGTTTTTTCCACTCCATTCTTGGTCTGATTTTTTTGATGCTTTTTCAATTAGAACTTCAACAACTTCTCCTACGAATCGTTTTGTTCTAGTTTCACTTATTTTTTGTTGTAAGTCAACTATTTCTTGTAATCTTCTTTTCTTTACTTCTTCAGGGACATCATCTTCTAATTTTCTTGCAGCAAGTGTACCTGGTCTTTCAGAATAAGAAAACATATAGCCAAAATCATATTGAACATATTCCATTAAGCTTAAAGTTTCTTTGTGATCTTCTTCAGTTTCTGTTGGGAATCCTGCAATCAAATCTTGTGAAATCGTGCAATTTGGAATTATAGTTTTTATTTTGTCTACTAAAGTCATGTATTCTTCACGAGTGTGTTGACGATTCATTTCTTTTAATATTCTAGTGCTTCCACTTTGAACAGGTAAATGAACATAATTACAAACATTATGATACTTAGCAATAACATGCAAAACTTCTTCGTGCATGTCTTGTGGGTTAGATGTAGAAAATCTGAAACGCATTTTAGGAAACGCAATAGCACACATATCAAGTAATTGTGCAAAGTCAACTGAAGTTGCTTTTTCCATTTCAGATGCTTTTACAAAATCTTTTTTCAGTCCACCACCATACCATAAATAGCTATCGACATTTTGACCTAAAAGACAAACTTCTTTGAAGCCTTTGTCCCATAAATCCTGAATTTCATGAATAATACTTTGTGGCTCTCTACTGCGTTCTCTTCCTCTAGTAAAAGGAACAACACAAAATGTACACATGTTGTCACAGCCTCTTGTAATAGAAACAAAAGCAGTTACACCATTACTGTTTAATCTAACTGGCGAAATGTCTCCGTAAGTTTCTTCTTTAGAAAGAATGACATTAATAGCATCGCGACCGTCTTCAACTTCAGCTAATAAATTAGGTAAATCTTTGTAAGCATCTGGACCAACTACTAAATCAACAATTTTTTCTTGTTCTAAAAATTGTTCTTTTAAACGTTCAGCCATACAACCTAAAACGCCAACTTTCATTTTTGGATTTACATCACGTTTTACAGCGTTGTATTTTTCTAATCGTTTACGTATAGTTTGTTCAGCTTTATCTCTAATTGAGCAAGTATTAACCAAAACTAAATCTGCTTCTTCTAAAATTTGTGTAGTGTTGTATCCTTGTTCGTTTAAAATGGATGCAACAATTTCACTATCTGAAAAATTCATGGCACATCCATAACTTTCAATAAAAAGTTTTTTTGAATTTCCTTCTTTTTTATCAATAATCAAGTTAGTTCCTTGTTTACTTTCGTCTATAACTTTTTCCATAAAATCATTTTCCTTAATGTATAGGATTGCAAAGATAATACTAAAAAATAAAAGATGACAAGTTGACAGTGTTAGTTTAACTATTTTTTTAAAGTTTAGTGTCAAAAGTGTGATTATTAATTAGAAAATAAGTAGAAAATAATATAAAAAAACCTTCAAAACTTTAAAATTTAAAAAAAACACATACTTTTGCGACAAATAAAAAATCAGAATGGCAAAGAATTTAGTAATCGTTGAGTCACCTGCAAAGGCAAAAACAATCGAGAAATTTCTAGGAAAAGATTTTCAAGTGGAATCAAGTTATGGCCATATTGCCGACTTGCCTTCAAAGGAAATAGGAGTAGATGTGGACAATGGTTTTAAACCAAAGTATGAAGTTTCTTCTGATAAAAAAGCTCTTGTTGGAAAACTAAAAACGCTTGCTAAAAATGCTGAAATGGTTTGGTTGGCTTCCGATGAAGACCGAGAAGGAGAAGCTATATCTTGGCACTTAGCAGAAGAGTTAAAACTAGATAAAAACAAAACAAAACGTATTGTTTTTCACGAAATTACCAAAACAGCTATTTTAAAAGCAATTGATAATCCTAGAGATATTAATTATAATTTAGTAAATGCACAACAAGCTCGTAGGGTTTTAGATAGATTAGTTGGTTACGAACTTTCACCAGTACTTTGGAAAAAAGTAAAAGGAGGTTTGTCTGCTGGTCGTGTGCAATCTGTTTCTGTTCGATTAATTGTTGAACGTGAAAGAGAAGTGCAGCAATTTAATTCAGTTGGAACTTATAGTATAACAGCAGAGTTTAACACAGAAGCTGGAAAAAGTTTTAAAGCAAAATTGCCAAAAAACTTCAATACGAAACAAGAAGCAGAAGATTTCTTAAAGAAAAATATAGGTTCATCTTTTAAAGTTGCCGATTTAGAAACTAAACCAACAAAGAAAACCCCAGCGGCACCTTTTACAACGTCAACTTTACAACAAGAGGCTGCTCGTAAATTGTATTTGCCAGTTGGAATCACAATGCAAATTGCTCAAAGATTATATGAAGCTGGTTTAATTACATACATGAGAACAGATAGTGTTAATCTTTCGCAAGATGCTATGACGGCTGCGCAAGATGAAATCACACGCTCTTATGGAAAAGAATTTAGTAAGCCTAGAAGTTTTACCAATAAAAGTAAAGGAGCACAAGAAGCGCATGAGGCAATTCGTCCAACGGATATGTCACAACATACTGTAAATGTAGAAAGAGATCAAGCTAGATTATATGATTTAATTTGGAAAAGAACTTTAGCTTCTCAAATGAGTGATGCGCAATTAGAGCGTACAAACGTAAAGATTGAAGCAAATAATCATAAGGAAACATTTACTGCAAGTGGTGAGGTGATTAAATTTGAAGGTTTCTTAAAAGTTTATTTAGAAGGGAATGATGATGATGAGGAAGAGCAAGAAGGATTGCTTCCTGCAATGAAAATAAACGAAAAACTTACCAATTCTTATATTCAAGCAACAGAACGTTTTTCTCGTCCACCTTCAAGATATACAGAAGCCTCTTTGGTTAAGAAATTAGAAGAATTAGGAATTGGTCGTCCTTCTACATATGCACCAACCATTTCGACTATTATCAATAGAAATTATGTTGAAAAAGGAAGTTCAGAAGGAGCAGAAAGAAAATATACACAATTTACTTTATTAAGTAGTGAGGTTAAGTCTAAAGTTCTTACAGAAACAACAGGTTCTGATAAAGGAAAATTAGTTCCAACAGATATTGGTACAATTGTAAATGATTTCTTGGTTAAAAATTTCTCAGCTATTTTAGATTATAATTTTACAGCAAAAGTAGAGCAAGATTTTGATGAAATTGCAGAAGGAAATATTGATTGGACAAACATGATGAATGAGTTTTATTCGAAATTCCATCCAAATGTTGTTGATGTTGAAGAAAATGCGGATAGAGAAAGTGGGGAAAGAATTTTAGGAACCGACCCTAAAACTGGCAAACCAATTTCTGTTCGTTTAGGAAAATTTGGACCAATGGCTCAAATTGGAGATGCAGAAGATGAAGAAAAACAATTTGCAAGTTTAAGTCCAGATCAAAATATCGGAACTATAAATTTAGAAGATGCTTTAAAATTATTTTTATTGCCTAAAAATTTAGGAACTTATAAAGATGAAGAAGTAGAAGTAAATAATGGTCGTTTTGGACCTTATGTAAGGTTTGGTAAAATTTTTGTTTCCTTGCCAAAAGGTGAAGATCCTTTAGATGTAACCTTTGATAGAGCAAAAGAATTAATTGCTGAAAAAGAAGAAGCTGACGCTCCAGTTGGGACTTATGATGCATTGCCCATTCAAAAAGGTGTTGGCCGTTTTGGCCCTTTTATCAAATGGAATGGATTGTTTATAAATGTTAGCAAAAAGTACAATTTTGATAATTTATCGCAATCAGACATGAATGAATTGATTAAAGATAAAGTTCAAAAAGAAATAGATAAGGTAATTCACGACTGGAAAGAAGAAGGTATTCGTGTTGAAAAAGCAAGATGGGGTAGAAGTGTTATCTTGAAAGGAAAAGTTAAAATCGAATTAAGTAAAGATATTGACGCAGTGGGTATGACACTGGAAGAAGTGAAAGACTTAATTGAAAAGAAAGCACCTGCAAAGAAAAAAGCTCCTGCTAAAAAGAAAGCACCTGCTAAAAAAACTACCGCAAAAAAGAAATAATATATGATGTTTGATTTTTTACAACCTTTATCAGACGATTTAGTTATAGATATTCATAGAGTATCTAATCAGGCATTAGGTAAAAAAGTTATTTTTAACACAAATCAAGAAACGCCTATTTTAAAAGAAGATTCAATTGCATTTATTGGTGTTTTAGACAATAGAGGTTCTGATTCTATGTCAAATTTAGAAGATTTAAACGAGGTTAGACTGCAGTTTTATAATTTGTTTCCTGGAAATTGGAATACAAATATGTACGATTTAGGTGATATATTGGCTGGA
>NZ_CAXBFR010000075.1:0-13357 GCF_963975005.1 uncultured Flavobacterium sp. | reverse complement strand
AGTACTAGCTATTATTTCATTTTTTATTAACAATTCATTGATTTTTGCTCTGTCTTTATCTAATAAAAAATAAAGAAATTCATTTGTTAAATCATTATTGTAATATGAAATATTGTTTTCAATCAATAAATATTGAAACAGAATTTTATCTTTAAATAAAATATTTAGTTTAAAATGCTCTTGAAATTTTATTTCTATATTATTCATTTTAAATCTGATTTATTTTTTTCTTATCTAAAACTGCCAACTAAAAACTGAACACTGAACACTATTTCCCGTCAACATAATCCTGCAAATATGCAAAACGTTCTGTTAATTTTCCGTTTTCTGTTACTTTAGCTCTTGCTAAAACGCCATCTTTATCTTCATTAAAAAATGCTGGAATAACTCTTTCTAAAAACACTTCCCCGAAACCTTCACTGGCATCTTTTGGTAATTCACATGGCAAATTATCGACAGCCATAACTACAACAGCTGAAGGATGTGTGAAAGGTACTTCTTTATCTTCACTTGCTAAATATCCGTATAAAGGTTCTGCAATAGTACTTGCTCTAATTGTACAAGCCACTGGTCCGTCTATATCACATGAAATATCTGCTACCACTTTGAGTTTACATTTTGGAGATTTCAGCATTTCTTTATTTAAAATCACTGGTGCACCATTTCCGTAAAAATGTCCAGCCATGAAAATATCTGACACATTGGCAAATTTTTCAAAATCAGATTCGTATTCGGATGGATGTTCATAAAAATCGTGTTTTTCTAAAACTTGTCCATCTTTTCTTTTGTTATAATCTAAGACATCAATAAAGGTATAAACAGGAACATCGTATTTTCTATTTAGATAATCTTCTACCGAAACTTGTTTCATCTTCATGGCATCCAACATTTCTTTGGCCCCATGAGCTACTTTTCCGCTTCCTGTTAAGACAATTTTTATATTTGGTAATTGATTTCTTTTTAAGCGTTCAATCAATGTTTTTTGATCAGGTAAGGTTTCTGCTTTAGCTAAATTGAACAATTCGTATTTCATTCCGAAAGCTCTAATTCCGTTATAAGCACCTACAATTCCGGCATAACGACCAAAACCAATTAAACGATGATTTTTTTCATTTACTATGGTTTCATGATCATATAATTCGATGTTTTTCTCTAAAATAGCTAAAAGCAAACTACGATTATAAGGCTGTTTTTTTATAGTATGTGAAAAGAAAAAATATTTTTTATCCACAATTAAAGCATCTAAAGGAACTTCCTTAACTCCAATTAACACATCACAATCAGTCATATCAGATACAACTTCAAAACCTTTTTCTTTATATTGTTCATCCGTAAATATTCTTACATCAGAAGATTCAACTTTAATTTCAGCCTGAGGAAATTCATTTTTAAAAGCTTCTAATCTAAATGGAGAAAATACCACTCTTCTATCAGGTGGATTTTTACGTTCTTTTATGATTCCGAATTTCATTTTATACAGGATTTTGTTCAACTACTTTTGAGGTAAACTTATTATTAATTTTAAGACTACAAATATAGCTTTTGAATAACTAGTAACAAAAGATTTTTTAATTGATAAAATAATAGTAATTTTGGCATAAGTTTTAGTACTTATGTTAACAGAATTTACTGCCAACTGAGCACTGAATACTAAATAAAAGGGGTCGACTGGTTTTGACAGCGAGTGGAATTAACTAGTAAGCACGTCGAGCATTGTATGTTTTGCTCGTAAATCCAAACGTATAACACTTTACACGGCGAAAATAATTACGCTTTGGCTGCATAATCTGAATTATAGTAAGATAATGCCTCGCTCCTACTAGGTAGGAAAGCCGGATTCTCCTTAAAAGCCTTGGTTTATGGCGTTTAGCTCAGGAGAACCGTAAAAGTAAACCTAGAAACGGTAATACTTTAAATCCGTTTTGAATTAGTAAAGTTAAGCAGAGAGTGGTTGTTTTTAACCTAGCTTTTTGTCGAAAATCTAATTAAAAACTAAGCGCGTAGAAAGCTTTTTGATTGCTTGTTTGGACGAGAGTTCGATTCTCTCCGACTCCACTAAAAAACCGTAATTACTTTAAAAATAAGTTATTACGGTTTTTTTTATTATCTTTTTACCCAACAATATATTTATATACAATTAGAATTACAGATTACCCCACCAAAAAAACAACTTTGAAGTACTACTTTAGTCCTACTTTGTACCTAATATCTACGAAGTGTCTATGGAATATCTATAGCGTTTGTTCAGTCCTAAAAAACTATATATAAGCTTTTGAAAACATATACAGTCTTTTATTTCTTGATTCTCTTAAATAAATATTTTGTTAAATTATACAACTGGAGAATTATAAACCGTATCTTAATTTAAAATTATTGAAATTTTGAACAACTTCTAATGCAGTTAATGCACGATTATGCACTTGAAAATTCCCAATAGAACCATTCCACATATAATTAGAATTATTTCCACCAATATACAATGTTGTATTTAAAGATGCGTTTTTGTAAGTTGCTGTACCAAATAAAATACCATCGTAATACAATTTAGTTGTATTAGAAACTGCATCATTTACTAACACATAATTATGCCAATTTCCATCTGAGGCTGTTGATGGAATGCTGCCAAAAGAATTATTTGAGCTATCCCAGGTATTCCAACTTAATTTCCCACTGCTGAAAAACAAATCAGGACATGCACCATTATACCCTGCATTAAAAAGCATATTATTAGAATTGGTGTTAGTTGATTTTGCCCAAGCGGGAAACGTACAAGATGCAGTTTTTGTTAGTGGTGCATTTATATAGGTATTACTTCCGTTAAATACTAGGTTTCCTCCTTTAGAACTGTTATAGGTTGGGTTATTTATTAAAGTACCATGATTAACATTGCCACTTATATCTGACCAGATTGTACCAGATGCTGGGTAACTTGACATATTACCTGCATCTAAATGCAGGACTAATCCTAATGAAACAATATCTCCCGAAACATCATATTCTTTCTTTCCGTATTTATCAAGTCCAAAAGCGCCACCAATATTTCCATTTGTATCCACATAATTTGTGTCGGTACTTGAAATACCTCCATATTTTGAAACTAAATCTTTCCCTAAAACTATTAGTAAGGTTGAGATAGCATTTCCTTCTTAGTTTGCATCGGCTGCTAGTGTTGCAGTTATGTTTGCAGTTCCTATGGCTCATCATTATTAGATAGTTTTTGGAATGAAAAATCTAGTGAGCCTGCTTTAAATATTAAATAAGAAGATGGAATGTTAGATGTTGAATTAGCAGCATCAAGTCTCTCAAAAAAAAAGCTTTTGATGTAACTATTGAAAATGGATATCTTACTATTTCTGCTGAAAAAGAAGAAAATTATACAGAACAAAAATTTAGTTATAATTACTTCTCAAAATCGTTAAAATTACTTGAAAGCGTAAAAAAGTATAAATTGCATAATCTCACTGATTTATTAAGTAGTTGTAATAATTAAATTAAGTAAAAAGCACTATAAACCTTTGTTTTATTTCTTTTTTTTAATTTTTGGTATTTCAATAAAAACTTTTGTCCCTTTTCCTTGGCTACTTTTTATTTCAATTTTACCTTTTATTGTATTTATACGCTGCTTTATATTTTTCATTCCAATACCATCAGTTATTTTTGAGGTATCAAATCCAATCCCATCATCGATTACAGAAACAATAAGTGAATTTTTAGTTGTTGTTAGTTCAATAATACAATTTTCAGCTTTAGCATATTTGTTAACATTTGAGCAAAACTCTTGTAATATTCTATAAATATTAATTTTAATGACAGAACTATAATTATCCCATTTTATTAAGGGTTCTATAATACATGAATAAATTGTTGGAGAAATTTCATCTATAGTTTCAATAAGTTTATTCAATAAATATCTATAATCAATTTGATCAAAATCTGTTTCATGATTTAAGTCGTGTGACAAGTCTCTTATCTCTCGTTCAATTTTTTGAAGTTCGGTTATGTGTAATAATCGTTTTTCTTTCATAGCCTCATCATCAGAACTATTTAAAAACCCAAGATTTAATCTAACACTATAAATATCATTCATAACACCATCGTGCAATTCTTTTGCAATTCTGTTTTGAACATTTTCTTTGATTTTAACCAATTGAATTTGATTATCTTTTACTAATTCATATAATTCATTATCAGCAGCTTTTCTTAATTCTAAAAACTCAATTTCTCTTTTTTGTGCTTTTCTATGTCTAATTCCTAGAATAATTAAAAAAATAATTATTAAAAAAGATCCACTTAAAAGAAGGTTAAAATTTCGTTTAATTAATTGTTCATTAGCACTTTCCAACTTATTGGTTTCATATTCAATTCGAGCAAATTTATTACTACTTGCTCTTTGTTGTCTAATAATACTATCACTAACCTTTATATATTCATTTTTGTAATAAGCACTATTTGATAAATCTATCTTTGATAAAAAATTTAATGATTTAAGAATTTCATTCCCACTATTAAAACGCTTAGATAACATCAAAGCTTCATCAAAATATTCTTTAGCCTTTAATGAATCTTTCAGAATTAGACGAAATTCTCCATAATAAAGAATTTTATAAAGGTAACCTTTATCATTTTTGTCATTTGTATTTAAAAAAAGAGCTTCTTCAAATAATTTATTTGCTTCATTAAGATCTCCATTTTTCATTTTAGAATATGCCAAATTTCCAATAACAAGATTGTATAGATTTGGCCAATTTACTTTTAACTCTTTGGTTTTAATTTTACTTAATTCAGATATTGATTTTTTATACTCTCCTTTTTTATCATATATATTACATAAGTTAATAACATTTAAAACATAGTAATCATATATTGATTCAATGTCGTTTTTATAGTCTGCTCTTAAGTCATAATAAGCTTCTTCTGCTAAGCGAAAATAATATAAAGCTTTATCATATTCTTCTAATTCGTTATGTATAGAACCTTGAAGTGAATAACATGAATATTTTAACTTGTAATTTGCAGAATTGCTTAAGTTTTGTAATGCTTTTATAACTTCCAGTTCACTTTCTGCATAATTTCCTTCATAAAAAAGCAAATAGGATTTGTTAAAATAGACTTTAGCTAATTTTCCTTTATTATCAAGTAATCTAAAAAATTTCTCCGATTCTTTATAATAATAATAAGCGCTATCTTTTTTGGTAAATTCATAACAATCGCCCATGTAATATAAAGCTCTACCCATTCCGATTGAATCCGATAGTTTTTGTGAAATGTTATAAGCCTTTTTACTTAGGTTAAAAGATTTTTTATTGTCTTTTAAATAATAGTATTCAGATGAAATCTTAAAAGCTAAATTTTTGGTAACCGTGTCATTTGGCATTTCATCAATTTTTTTTGAAATTGAATCTAAATAAAAAGCCTTGTCTTCCTGAGAAGACAAAGCATATTTTTCTGAACCTAAAAATGCAATTAGATTATTATTTTTTTTTCTTTTTTTGAACAAGAAATAAAAGTGACAAGTAATAAAATTAAAAGATATAAATTTCTATTTTTCAATTCTTCTTTTTATCAAATATATAAAATCTAATTGAAAATATAAATAAATTAGTCCTTATCTTTTTTGATATATGGTTCTCCTTCTACAGTCGTAGTACTTGAGTCTCCAAGAGAATCACCTTCTCTTGCAAAAATAGATTCGTCAATATTTTGATTTACTTTTAAGTTTTGAGTTGATTCAATAGAATCAGTTTCAGCAGTACATGAAACTATGAATAATCCTGATGCAATAGCTGCCAATGTTAAAAATTTTTTCATAATAGGTAAATTTAGAATTGTGTTTTGGGGTTTACATTCAAATTTTTAATCAGACACATTGCTTATTTATAAAGATAGGGAAATTTTTATAATAAAAAGTAAAGAATTCCCTTTCTTTACTTACTAATTTGCATCAAATTTTAATTGTTTTGAACAGAGCAAATTTATCTATCCTTTTATGATTACAAGAAAAAAACGAAGGCTAGTTAGTAAGTCGCACTGTGGTTTAAGTAAGTTACCTATAATTTAATGTAACTGACAAAATTGAAATTAACCAATTCTTCTGATAATTGTCTCAATATTATCCTTATAGGTTCTAGAAAATGGAAGTTTGTATTCATTATTAAACAAATAACAATCAGATTTACTAGTATTTATCCTACTCACATAATTAATATTGACTACATAACTGTTATGAATTCTAAAAAAATAAAAAGGCAATTGACTCTGAAAAAACTTTAATGTTTTGAATCCTGAAATTACTTTTCCATTTTTCAAATAGAAATCTGTAGTGTTATTATCAGCCATTAAATAAACAATATCTTCAAAAGGAATAAAATAATAATCGCTATTGGTTTTTATGCATAAGTTTTCTTGAGCTGATTTTTTAGAAAACATTGCATATTTCATAAATGCTTTTCTAATTTCAAATATGGTTAATGGCAATAAGATATAATCCATTACGCCATATTTTATAGCTTTATAAGCATTTTTATCTTCTTCATTTATGGCAATTATATAAGGTAAATCCTCAATATATCGTTGAAGCTCTAGGATAAAATGAAGAGGAATATCATCTGTAAAATGAAAAAAGATAAGCTCAGGTTTTTTTTCAATTATAGCATTTAATGCACTTTCGAAATCATAATAAACTCCTACACAAACAAAATCAGTAAATTGCTGAAAATCAGTCATATGATTTTCAACTGATTTTATTGAATCAATAATGATATAGGAATTGAGCACTAGTTAATTAATTTTATACAAAATTAATCTCCTTGAATGGTTATCCAATACGGTTTACACGTAAAACACTTACGGTTTCTACCTTAATCCTTGAAATAAATAAGGCTTAGAACGTTAATTATTGAATTCTGATTAAATGTAAAAATTGACTTAGGTCGTAATTATCTTAAAGCATGTATTAAAATAAAAGAATTACCTAATTATATTAATTTGATACTAAGTACAATTGAAAAATTAAAACAAAATTAAGTTCAACTCTTTAGCCAGAAAAAACATTGATAATGAACTTGTTGAACTTGAAAAAAACATACTTTAATATAGTTTATTTTACTTAATTTAGCTGTTCAAATAATAAACGCAAACTAATGCTAAGAATTTCTAAATTCTATTTAATTTTACTACTTTTTCTATACAATTCTCAAAATTTATTATCTCAAAGCATTTTAGACAATTTAATAATTAAAAAAACACTTTCTCAAGATTGGGAATTAGATAGTATTGACAAAAAAGGGACATTTAAATTAGTTTCATATCGACCAATATACGTTACTGCGGGTAGATGGACAAGTAAGCCAAATTCGAAACCTTTTAGCGAAAATCCTGATTATTCAGCTACCGAAATTGATGATTATAATAAGTTTGAGGCTAAATTTCAACTAAGTTTCAAAACAAAAATTATACAATCTGCTTTTTTTGGTTTAGGAGATATATGGGTAGCTTATACTCAAAAAGCCCATTGGCAAGTTTATAATAAAAAATTTTCAAGAGCCTTTAGAGAGCTAAATTATGAACCAGAAGTAATCTTTAACTTCCCTTTGAAAACAAAACTTTTTACAGGAAACATCAGAAATGTTGGTTTTTCATTAAATCATCAATCAAATGGTAAAGATTTACCCAATTCGAGAAGTTGGAATAGAATTATTTTCAATATCGGATATGAAAGTGACGATTGGATTGTAAATTTCAAACCCTGGATTCGTATAAAAGATGAAGATGATGAAAATCCAGAAATTACAAAATACATAGGTGATTCTGAAGTTTATGTAGGATATCATTATTTAAAACATGAATTTTATGCTATTGCAACTCATCCTTTAACATCGCTAAAAAGAGGAGGAATTCAATTAAATTACGTTTTTCCTATCAGAGGACATATTAGAGGACATGCACAATTTTTTCATGGGTATGGTGAAACTTTATTGGATTATAATCACAGGCAAACTACATTAGGCGTTGGGATATCTTTTGCTAATTGGTAAAATTAAAAGATTTTCATATTTTTAAATTTAATTTATTTATACAATGAAATTTTTTTTATACTACTATTCATTCATTCTACTACTTTAGTTTATGCTCAAACCGCTTCTGTTCATAGTTTACATTACTATGAAGGCAAAAAAGTTACGGTTACTACCAAAGTACAAGGTATATTTGTATCCAATAAAACCAAGAAAACAACGTTTATTAATTTTGGGAATGCTTATTCTAAGGAAAAGTTTGTTGTAGCACTATTTAAAAAACTTAGTAAATTTAAGTTATGATTTACAAACACTTTTAAAAAAATAAAAAAGTTTGCATAACGGGCATTGTTAAAGTGTATTAAGGAAAACCAGAAATTATTGCAACCAAAGAAAAACAAATCGTAATTCAGTAAAAATAAAACAAAATGAAATTATATTATTTACATGAAAACAATGTAAATGTTGGTCCATTTAATATTGAAGAATTAAAAGCAAAGAAAATAACATCATTTACTCCAATTTGGTGTGAGGGTTTTGATACTTGGAAAACTGCTGGAGAAATTGAAGAATTGAAACCCATTTTAAATGAATTGCCTTCTCCAACACGAATGACTAATATTGAAGAAAAACCAAAAGATAATTTTCTTGGATTTAATAAAAAAGGCATAATCTTAGTCTTAGTGGGGTTATCGGTTATTCTGTTTACCTTAATTATTATGAATTATCAATCCAATAAAATAATTAATATTGAGAAAGCCAATAAAGAAACTCAAAAAGAAAATTACCTAAAAAAAATTAAAAGTCAAAAACTAAAGCTAGAAGAACAATCTGAGATTCTAACTAAAAAAGGACAAGCCGAAAAAGATCGTTTTAATAAATCGATAATACAAGCAGATGAAAACACTTATAAAGAAATTTTAAGTGCTATTTCCAATAGTTATAAAGCCTTAGAAGATGCAAAAGAGGATTTAGAAAAAGCCAAAGGATATAGAATTTTTCGTTCAGCTAAAAAAAAGGAACAACAAATTAATGATGCTGTATACGAAATTGAAATTTGGCATCGTAAAATTGAACTCTTAAAATTAGAAAAACGTGAAGTTGAAATTCGTTTAAATCAAAGTAAATAAAATTTTAAAAATCAGTAATATCTTAATTTTCAATAAGCCTCTTTTACTATTAAAATGGTAAAAAAACTTAACTAAAATAGTGACTCTTTATATTTGACATTGTATTTTTGCCAAATGAATGATAATTTCACAAATGAATTCTTCGGAATAGGAATACAAAATGGAAAAACTCCAGAAAATCTTGGTGTTTTGTGGCGTTCTGCTCAAAATTTAGGAGCAAGTTTTATTTTTACAATAGGAAATAGATATGCCAAACAAGCGAGTGATACTCACAATGCAGTTATGGCTATGCCTTATTTTCATTATGAAAATTTTGAGGAGTTTTTCAAAAACTTACCTAAAGGTGCTCGTTTAGTTGGAGTAGAATTAGATGAAAAAGCTGAAGATTTAGAAACATTTCACCATCCTAGACGTTGTGTATATCTTTTAGGTGCAGAAGATAATGGTCTTACAAAAGCTGCCATTGAAAAATGTCATTCTTTAGTAAAATTCAAATCAGAGATGAGTTTAAATGTCGCTGTTGCCGGAAGCATTGTACTCTACGATAGAGGAATTAATAAACCAAGATCATAAAAAAACCGAAACTTTCATTTCGGTTTGTATTTTATTTTTTGTTTTTAACTTTACAAGTAGAATAACCAAATAATGAATATAACGGACAAAATTGTATTGATGAAGTAACAACCATTATTAATCCAACAGCTAAAGCTATCCACATAAGTGTTCCTTCAACTACATTTCCAATAACTAGAATTAATGCAATAATTCCTATCATAATTCTTAGAAATCTATCACCATTTCCTACATTTTTTTTCATAGCCTTTTAGTTTTTTAGTTAATTTTCAATAGGCTTACTTGCTGCACTCCAGCCAATCATTCCGCCATCTAAATCATAAACTTGTTTAAATCCATTATCTCTTAAAATAGCTGCTGCTTTAGCACTTCTTCCTCCAGATTTACAATAAACCATAACCGGTTTTTCTTTGTCCAAAGATGCAATTTTAGCTTCAAAATCGTCAGAAGTAACATCCATATTTACTGCATTGACAATATGCCCATCAGAAAATTCTTCTGTAGTTCTTACATCTATTATTTGGCTAGTTGATTCTTTCATTTGTTCTTCAAACTTATTAGAATCTACTAAATTAACACCTTCTTGTTGTTTTACACATGAACAAGCCATTATTAATAAAACACTTAAACTTAAAAATATATTTTTCATCCTTTTAATTTTTTATAAAAATACTAAAAATTTATTTAATTTTTATGTTGATTAATAATTTCTACTAATTGATTTTTGCTTAAAACGCCAGATTGTCTCCAAAGCATCTTTCCTTCTTTAAAAAGCATAAAGGTCGGAACTCCTCTCACCATAAACTCAGCAGCTAAATCTTGATGTTGATCAACATTAATTTTAATAATCTTAACATCGTCTTTTACAGCTTTTTTTGTTTCTTGCAAAACAGGAGACATCATTTTACATGGTCCACACCAATCAGCATAAAAATCAACTAGTACTAACTGACTTTGGTTTATTATTTCATTAAATTTTGCGTTCATAATCTTATTTGTTTAAAACAAATTTACAAATTTAAGTATCCAAAATATGTAATAAATGTTACAAATCTCAAATATGATAATTATCATTTTTAATTTGAAAAAGCTACACTATTTTTGAGTAAATTAAA
Source organism: uncultured Flavobacterium sp. (assembly GCF_963975005.1). Taxonomy (GTDB): domain Bacteria; phylum Bacteroidota; class Bacteroidia; order Flavobacteriales; family Flavobacteriaceae; genus Flavobacterium. Next base: position 2,527 of record NZ_CAXBFR010000075.1, on the reverse strand, counting down.
ATAGTCATGTTGCAAACACTTGTACAAAAATATAATGTTCCTGGTCCAAGATACACAAGTTATCCAACTGTACCTTATTGGGAAGAAGATTTATTTTCGGTTGAGAAATGGGAAGCTTCATCTAAAAAATCATTTGATGAATCTAATGCAACAGAAGGTATTAGTTTATATATTCATTTGCCTTTTTGTGAAAGTTTGTGTACTTTTTGTGGTTGCAATAAACGAATTACAAAACGACATGAAGTAGAACATCCTTACATCGATGCCGTTTTAAAAGAATGGAAATTATATTGTGACTTATTTTCCAAAAAACCAATCATAAAAGAAATTCATTTAGGTGGCGGAACTCCAACTTTCTTTTCTACTCAAAATTTAGAACGCCTAATAAACGGAATTTTTGAGAAAGCAGAAAAAGCACCTCAACATGAATTTAGTTTTGAAGGACATCCAAATAATACAACACGATTACATTTACAAACTTTATATAATTTAGGTTTTAGAAGAGTTAGTTTTGGAGTTCAAGATTATGCAGAAAAAGTTCAAGAAGCCATTCATAGAATTCAGCCTTTTCACAACGTAGCTAAAGTAACTTTTTGGGCAAAAGAAATTGGATATACTTCTATTGGTCATGACTTAATTTTTGGATTACCTTTTCAGACTTTGGAAGATGTTTTGGATACAATTGATAAAACTAAATCCTTACAACCAGACAGATTAGCTTTTTATAGTTATGCTCATGTGCCTTGGATAAAGGGAAATGGACAACGTGGTTTTAAAGATGAAGATTTACCAAAAGATGACGAAAAGCGTGAATTATATGAAAAGGGTAAAATACAGTTAGCTAAAAATAACTACATCGAAATTGGTATGGATCATTTTTCATTGAAAGAAGATACTATGACTAAATCGTATGAAGAAGGAAAATTACATCGTAATTTTATGGGTTATACATCTTCTAAAACACAATTAATGATTGGTTTAGGAGTTTCATCAATTAGTGATAGTTGGTACGCTTTTGCTCAAAATGAAAAAACATTAGAAGATTATTATGCTCGTTTAGATAAAAATGAATTACCTGTTTTTAGAGGTCATTTATTAACGGATGAAGATTTAATAATTAGAAAACATATCTTGAATTTAATGTGTCAATTTTCGACTTCTTGGGAAAATGATGCTATGAAATTTAGCGAAATAAACGATGTTTTACAAAATCTGCAGGAAATGAAAGAAGATGGTTTATTGGCTATAGTAGGAAATTCAATACTAATTACTGAAAAAGGAAAACCATTTGTGAGAAATATTTGCATGGCTTTTGATTTAAGGTTGATTCGAAAAGCACCACAAACACATTTGTTTTCAATGACTATTTAGATTTTCAGTTATTTGGAACACAGATTTGAAAAATTAGAAGAATCTGTGAAATTAAACGTAAAAAAGCAAAGTTTGAAAAGATTTTATGTTTAAGAAAATTATCAAGTATAAATTAATCGCAAACCCTTTTAACCTTATAAACTACAAACTCATAACCTTCTTAATGACAATTAGCTTCTGGTTGTACAAACAAGCTCATATTACTTGGAGAAAGATATGGAATATCTAAACCTAAACCTCTAACGATAAATAGCATTCCGATTAAAATTGTTAGAATTGGAATAGCTTTTTGAATAGCGTTTCTTGTTTTTGGTGTGATGAAATTAGCAATATAAACTACAGCACTCATCATAGGAATAGTTCCTAAACCAAACAAAAACATATAGAATGTTCCTACTGATACACTTTGCATTGCAATTGCGCCAAATAAAGCTACATAAACCATTCCGCAAGGCAAATAACCATTAAGTAACCCAATTGTAAAAAGAGATTTATAACTCTTGTTCTTAAATTGTTTTCCTAAACTTGATTTAACATGTGAAATAATTTTATAAACAGGTCTAGAAAAATTATAACGGGCAAAAACTTTTTCTGGAACAAGGGCAACTAAAATCATTAATAGTCCAACTATAATAGAAAGTTGTTGTACAATACCAGAAATAGATGAAGAGAGTCAACCTAATCCAAATAGAAATCCAAGACTAGAATAAGCTGTTAATCTTCCTAATTGATAAGTTAGAATTTGAGTTGTTTTTTTGGTTGGGTTGTTTCTATCCACAGGTAACATCATAGCAATTGGACCACACATTCCTATGCAGTGAAAACTACTAATTAATCCTAATATGATAGCTGAATAAATCATAAGATTTTGACTGATTTGTAAATGTTTAATTTATCATTTTTAAGTTAAAAAGTGTGTTTTAGATTAAGGATTAACATAAATACTAATAACCAATAAACTAATTAAGAATCACCGTTTATCTAAAAGCACACTTTTTTTTTAAAAATTCCAGATTTCAAGTTTGAAATTCTAATAATAAATTGTTTCTTTATTTAAATAGTTTGACTCATTATAGGTCCAATCTACAGAAATGTCCCAAAGACCGCCAACCAAATTACTATTAGGTATGAGCAAATTTGAAGAAGATAATGAAAT
>NZ_CAXBFR010000074.1:0-13532 GCF_963975005.1 uncultured Flavobacterium sp. | reverse complement strand
CAAAGTCATTTCCAGTACCTTGATATTTGTAAAAAAGTATTTTCATAAAAATTTTGTTAATGCAAAAGTACAAATATTAATAAGATGTTAAACATTGTTAATCGAGCGTTAAACCAATTTTATATAAAATTATATATATGTAATTTTAACCTATTAATTATTTAAATGAAAAAAGAATGAAAAAATTCGGAAGTTTATTATTGCTATCCCTTATGAGTGGTGCTATTACATTGGGAGCTTATAAATTATTTTTTGATTCATCAAAAACTAATAGTATAACTCTAGCAGCGCCAAATTATGCAAAAAATGTTAGTTTAGGTGCAGAAAACATAGATTTTACTGCAGCCGCAGAAAGTACAGTTCATAGTGTCGTTCATGTTAAAAACATGACTACACAAAGAGTTTACAGTGATCCTTTTGCCTATATGTTTGGAAACGGAAGAGGTCAGACACAAGAACAATATCAAGTTGGAACTGGTTCTGGTGTTATCATTAGTGAAGACGGATTTATCGTTACAAACAATCACGTGATTCAAAACGCAAGTGAATTGGAAGTTACTTTAAACAACAACAAAACCTACAAAGCAAAATTAGTTGGTACTGATTCTAAAATGGATATTGCATTGTTAAAAATAGAATCTGATGAAAAATTGCCTTTTGCCGTTTTTGGAGATTCAGAAGAAATTAAAGTAGGCGAATGGGTTTTAGCCGTAGGAAATCCATACAACTTGACTTCTACAGTTACGGCTGGAATTGTTTCTGCAAAAGCACGAAATCTAGCTAATGATGGTATTCAGTCTTTTATTCAAACTGACGCCGCTGTAAACCCAGGAAATAGTGGTGGCGCTTTAGTAAACACTAGAGGAGAATTAATTGGAATCAATACTATGATTTCTTCTCCAACAGGAAGTTATACAGGGTATTCGTTTGCGGTTCCATCAAATTTAGCTCGAAAAATTGTTGAAGATTTAATGCAGTTTGGAAATGTTCAACGCGGTGTTTTAGGAATTGAAGGAAGAGAATTAAATACGAAATTTTCAGATGAATTAGGTATTAAACAAACTCAAGGTTTTTATATAGGTAAAGTGACTAAAAATTCAGGTGCAGAAAAAGCTGGAATCTCAATAGGTGATATTATTGTTCAATTAGACGATAAAAAAATCAATAGCTTTTCAGAATTAACTGCTTATGTAAACACAAAGCGTCCAGATGATGTCATTCAAGTAAATGTATTGCGTGATGGAAAACAAAAAACACTTCCCGTTAAATTGACAAAAAGAGAAATGCTTACTTATGAATTTAACGGAATTGAGTTTGAAGATATTGACGCAACAGATAAAAAACAGTTTAGAATAAGTGAAGGAATTAAAATTAAAAAAGTAAACAATCCAGAATATACTGAATATGGTGAAATTCTTGATGGAGCTATAGTCTTAAGTATTGATGGTCAAAAAATAAAAGATATGGAAACCGCTTCAAGTTATTTAGCTAAAAAAGAAAACCAAAAAGCTCGTTATCAAATAATCAGCAAAAACGGTCAGATGTATAGTATTATAATGTAATTCATTAATTATTCCATTTAGAAAACCAGTTCATTTAAAAAGAACTGGTTTTTTTATTAAAAAAACAAAGAAAAAGCTTTACGAAAACGTTTGAAATCTATATTTTTGCAGCAAATTTTAAACACACAACTTTTATTATTTACTTATGAGTAACAACAATTTATACGAAAAAGAGGTTTCTTTTCAGGCTGACAGAAGAAAAGCAGGTGTCGAATTCATTAAAATCATTAGTGATTTATGGTATGACAAATCTATCGAGTTAGTATTATTTAGAAATCAATTAATTGACAGAAACGTAAGTGCCATTATTAATTTACATGAATATGCTGGTGCATTTGTTCAAAAACCAATTAATATTTTTGATTCAGTTGAAATTGCTGAAGCCATAAACAGTTTAGATTTACCACCTTCAAAAATTGATATTGGTAAATTAACTTATGAATATCATTTAGAAGATGACAAATACAACGACGCAAAAGCCTTTGTGATTGATAAATTAAAAGACGCTAAAGCAACTTTAGAAATAAAACCAAAAGATGTAGTGCTTTATGGATTTGGTAGAATTGGTCGTTTGTTAGCTCGTGAAATGATGAGTAAAATAGGAAAAGGGCAACAATTACGCTTGCGTGCTATAGTAACAAGAGACAAAAGTGATGCAACTTTATTAGAAAAAAGAGCTTCATTATTAAGATATGATTCAGTTCATGGTGATTTTGAAGGGTCAGTTGAAGCTGATGTTGAAAACAATGCTTTAATAATCAACGGTACAACGGTACACATTATTACAGCAAATGGCCCAGAAGAAATTGATTATACAAAATATGGCATTGATGATGCTTTAGTTATAGATAACACTGGTGCTTTTACTACAGAAGAAGCATTAAAAAGACACATGATTTCAAAAGGAGTTAGTAAAGTTTTATTAACTGCTCCAGGGAAAGGTATTCCTAACATTGTTTATGGTGTAAATCATGAAGAATACAATCCAGATACAGTTGATATTTTCTCAGCTGCTTCTTGTACAACAAATGCAATTACTCCAATTCTAAAAGCTGTTGAAGATACTTTAGGTGTTGTAAAAGGGCATTTGGAAACTATTCATGCTTATACAAACGATCAAAATTTGGTTGATAATATGCACAACAAATATAGACGTGGAAGAGCTGCTGCTTTAAACATGGTAATTACAGAAACTGGTGCTGGTGCTGCTGTAGCAAAAGCACTACCTAATTTAGCTGGAAAACTTACTTCAAATGCAATTCGTGTTCCTGTTCCAAATGGTTCATTAGTAGTATTGAATTTAGAGGTTGGAAAAGAAACTTCAATAGAAGAAGTAAACAACATTATGAAAAAATATGCTCTTGAAGGTAAATTAGTAGAGCAAATTAAATATTCATTAAACAACGAGCTAGTATCATCTGATATTGTTGGAACTTCTGCTCCTTCAATTTTTGACAGTAATGCTACAATCGTTTCTGGAGATGGAAAAAATATAGTTTTATATGTTTGGTATGATAACGAATATGGTTATAGTCACCAAGTAATTCGTTTAGCAAAATACGTTTCAAAAGTAAGACGTTACACTTACTATTAGTAGTTAATTTTAATTCAAAACTAAAAATCCGTCCTAAGTTAGAACGGATTTTTTTTATTTTAATAAATCATCAATTGTTTTTCTTAAAGTCTCGGAATTCCAATTTGCAACTCCTTCGTGATTCATTACAATTCTTCCGGTTTTGCTTATTAAGTAAGACTTAGGTAATTTTTCAAAAACTAAAGGCCTTAAAGGAGTTGAACCAATATAATAATTTGGGAATACTAAGTTATTATCCTTGATATATTTTCTAACATTTGGCTGAGTATCATCTGTTATAAAATAAAACTCAACTTTTAATTTATAATCATCATACAATTGTTCCATAATCTTTATATCTGCTGAAACATCTTTATTTGTTGTATTCCAGTAATGAAGAAATACCACTTTATTTTGATTGGCATATAAATTAATTGTTCTTCCTGTGGATTCAATTAACCTTAAATCATAAGACGAGAGAACATCTTGTTTTTCAAATGGAATTAAAGTTGGTTCAGGAAAATTAGAATCTGAGTCCGAACAACTAAATAATCCAAAACAAATTAACAAAACAACTAAATACTTTTTCATTATAATTTTTATTTCAAAATTAGCAAAAAATATAAATATCTAAAACTAATACAGCTATAATAAAACAAAAGAGAAGAAAAAAACAAATTTCTCTTCTCTTTAAAATAATTACTTCAATGTTAACGCGAAACTGTACCTGTTGGCACTACCCCTAAATTTTGATTCATTGTAAGAACAGTATGAGTTGAAGCAGTTACTGGAACAGTATGAACTAATGGTTTTAAAGCAAAAGGCGCTGGACTATTATCTGGACTTGGCTCAACTGAAATTACAACTGTTTTTCCTAACAAGCTTATTGGAAAAGTAACACCTGCTGGAGCGTTAATTAAAAAATCTTCACCTGGAAAAGGTGGTGATGCACTTGCCCCACTAAATATTCCTGATGAATCCATTCCTGATGGAGTTAAAAATGTTCCTGTACTAATTGGAACTCCATTTACTACAGCCCATCCTTCATATTTCCAACCAGCTGGTAAAGTTGGTAAAGTTAAGCCAGCAACTGGAGAAGTTCCTGAATTGTCTAAAAACCAAATTCCACTATCTTCATTTGTCATGTCTGAATCTGTAGGAGTAGCCAAAATATATTTACCCATAGAAGAAGTAAAGTCAGTTCCTAAAGCAGCAGAATGTTGCAATGTTAACACTCCATTTGTTCCAGAAAAATCTCCTGCTAAAACATGAACATCACTTGGTGCTGGATCATCTCCAACAGCTGGTTCAATTGTTAAAACAAAAGTAGTGGCAGCATCTAATACTGACTTTAAAATCGGAAAAGATGTTTGAGAAAGAGTTCCTGTTGCATTTATACTAAATCTTCCTGTCGTTACAGGTAAACCGTCTACAATAATCCATCCTTCATAAACATAATCTGAACCTAAATCTTCTAAACCTGATAAGTTCAAGTCTAAATTTGAGTTTTGAGGTACTGAAACCGAATCGTCATCACTACACGATGTAGCGAAAAGGGCTAAACCCATCATAGTTAAAATTAATTTTTTCATAGCAATTGTTTTTTTGTTAATTTCAAAACTACAATTACCATAATATAATTTTTGTTAGCTATCTAACTAAGAAGGCTTTTTAAGAACAATTTCTTTTCTATCAAAGTCTAAATAATCTTCTTCTTTCAATTCGTTTAATAAAATATTTAACGTTGGTCGCGAAGTTCCAATTAAAGTTGCCATTTCTTTTTGAGTATAAGGTTGTCTAATTATCATATCACCTGTAACGACATTTTCATAACCAAAATCTTCACTTAACTCTTTTATGAATTCTTTTAATCTTGTTTTAGTGTCTTTAAACAAAAGCAATTGAAGTCTTCGTTCTAATTTTTTAAACCGAAATCCAATAAATTTATATATTTTGACACTAAATTCTTTATTTTCTCGAAGTAAATCTATCATCATCTCAGTAGTAATTGGACAAATTGAAGTTTCAGAATCAATAACCTGAGCGAATTCGTTTCTCTTTTCTTCTCCCAAAATGGCTTTCTCTCCAAATATTTCACCTTTCGATAAAATAGCCGTTATTATTTCTTCCCCTTCATCTGTAACATATCCAATTTTTACTTTTCCTGTCGTTATCAAGTAAATTTTATCCGCACTATCCTCTTCAAAATAAACAAAATCATTTTTTTTATAATGATCAAACTCATGAGAATCTTTATAATCCTTAAATTGGTGTGGACAAAGTATTGTAAATAAGTTTACATCATCTAAAAACCAAATTGTTTTCATAGGTTATTTTTTTATTGGTTTTAAAAAATATTTACTATACCGTTGGTGAATATCATATTAAATATTTTCGTTTTCAATCAAAGTTAAGAAATTAAAGAACATAAAAAAACTCCCTAACTTTTATTTAAGAAAGGGAGTTTTAAATTATTTGAATTATTTAAGCTAAACCAGCTGCAATTAAATTTAAAGCAGAACCAGCTTTGAACCATTCTATTTGGCCTTCGTTATAGGTATGATTTGCCATTATTGTATCTTTCGAACCATCAGCATGAACAAATTCTAGCGTTAATGGTTTTCCTGGAGCAAATGATGTTAAGTCTAAGAAGTTAATTGTATCATCTTCTTGAATTTTATCATAATCAGCTTCATTAGCAAACGTTAAACCTAACATCCCTTGTTTTTTAAGGTTAGTTTCGTGAATACGAGCAAATGATTTTACTAAAACCGCCTCAACACCTAAAAATCTTGGTTCCATAGCAGCATGTTCTCTTGAAGAACCTTCACCATAGTTATGATCTCCAACTACTATTGAAGGAACACCAGCTGCTTTGTATGCTCTTGCAGTAGCAGGAACAGTATCAAAACCACCTGTTAATTGATTTTTAACTTTATTTGTTGCTTGGCCAAATGCATTTACTGCACCAATCAACATATTGTTAGAAATATTATCTAAATGTCCACGGAAACGTAACCATGGTCCAGCCATAGAGATGTGATCTGTAGTACATTTACCAAATGCTTTTATTAATAATTTTGCACCTGTGATGTTTTTTCCATCCCAAGGAGTAAAAGGAGCTAATAATTGAAGTCTGTCTGAAGTTGGAGAAACAACTACTTGCACTTTACTTCCATCTTCTGCTGGAGCTTGAAAACCTGCATCTTCGACATCAAAACCTTTTTCAGGTAATTCATCTCCGTAAGGCGTTTTTAGCATTACTTCTTCTCCTTTATCATTGATTAAAGGATCCGTTAAAGGGTTAAAGTCTAATCTTCCTGAAAGTGCTAAAGCAGCAACCATTTCTGGTGAAGTAACAAAAGCATGTGTGTTTGGATTTCCATCAGCACGTTTAGAGAAATTTCTATTGAATGAATGAACAATAGTGTTTTTTTCTTCTTTGTTTGCACCTTCTCTATCCCATTGACCAATACATGGTCCACAAGCGTTTGTAAATACTTTCGTTCCAAGTTTTTCGAAAGTTGCTATAATTCCGTCTCTTTCAATTGTATATCTAATTTGTTCTGAACCTGGATTGATACCAAATTCAGCTTTTGGAGTAATATTGTTATCAATTGCTTGTTGAACAATTGAAGCAGCTCTAGACATATCTTCATAAGAAGAGTTTGTACAAGAACCAATTAATCCCCATTCTACTTTAATTGGCCAGCCATTAGCAGCAGCTTCTTTTTTCATTTGAGAAACTGGAGTTCCTCTATCTGGAGTAAATGGTCCGTTAATATAAGGCTCAAGTTCAGAAAGATTAATTTCGATAACTTGATCAAAGTAAGTTTCAGGATTTGCATAAACTGCTGCATCAGCAGTTAAATAATCTGCTACTGTATCAGCTGCAGCAACAACATCTTTACGACCAGTTGCGTTTAAATATCTTCTCATTGAATCATCGTATCCAAAAGTTGAAGTTGTAGCTCCAATTTCTGCACCCATGTTACAAATTGTTCCTTTACCAGTACAAGACATTGAAGTTGCTCCTTCACCAAAATATTCCACAATAGCACCTGTTCCACCTTTTACAGTCAGAATATCTGCTACTCTTAGGATAACATCTTTTGGTGCAGTCCAACCTGATAATTTACCAGTTAATTTAACTCCAATTAATTTTGGGAATTTTAATTCCCATGACATTCCTGACATTACATCTACTGCATCTGCTCCACCAACACCAATGGCTAACATACCTAGTCCACCAGCATTTACTGTATGTGAATCTGTACCAATCATCATTCCACCTGGAAATGCGTAATTTTCTAATACAATTTGGTGAATAATTCCAGAACCTGGTTTCCAAAAACCGATTCCATATTTATCTGAAACTGATGATAAGAAATCAAAAACTTCTTTTGATTGATCATTAGCTAATGCTAAATCTTTTTTAGCACCATCTTTTGCTAAAATTAAGTGATCACAGTGAACAGTCGTTGGAACTGCTACTGTTTTTTTGTTTGCATGCATAAATTGCAACAATGCCATTTGCGCTGTTGCATCTTGACAAGCTACTCTATCTGGAGCAAAATCAACATAATCTTTTCCTCTTGAAAAAGCTTGAGTTGGATTACCTTCCCATAAATGTGAGTATAAAATCTTTTCTGACAATGTAAGTGGACGACCAACTAGCTCACGAGCTTTATCAACTCTTTCTGCCATAGTTGCGTATACTTGTTTAATCATTTCTATATCAAATGCCATAGTATAAGTAAATTAATTAGATTGTTATTTTTAAGTGGAACAAATTTAATAAATCTTAATGAGAATTGAAAATTTTTAATAAAATCTTAATTTAGAAGAATTATTATTTGTCAACTGGTGTTTTTAATGAATATTTTTCAAAAAAATGGACTTAAATTTCGTTTTTACTGTTTTTCGCTTTAAAAAATATCAATTTAATAAAATCAACTAGTACTTTTTATTAATTTGACAATAAGCTAAAATTCAACCCCCATATGAAATTGAAAAAAAAACAAATAAAAAATAATTAAAATAAAAAAAGCTGTTTTAAAACAGCTTTTCTATGATCATTTCTTCAGTTATTCCTTCGGCATCAGCTTTATAATTTTTGACAATTCGATGTCTAAGAATTCCTTTTGCAACAGCTTTTACATCTTCTATATCTGGAGAATATTTACCCTTGAATGCCGCGTTTGCTTTTGCTGCTAAAATTAAATTTTGTGAGGCTCTTGGTCCTGCACCCCAATCTATATATGTTTTTACAAAATCAGTTGCTAAAGCATTGTCTGGTCTTGTTTTGCTAACTAAAGTAACAGCATATTCAATTACATTATCTGCAACAGGAATTTTACGAATTACATTTTGAAAATCAATAATTTCTTGAGCAGTAAACAATGAATTCACAACCGGTTTATGGTCAGAAGTTGTTGCCTTAACCACATCTATTTCTTCTTGAAAACTTGGATAATCTAATTTTATAGCAAACATAAAACGGTCTAATTGAGCTTCTGGCAAAGGATATGTTCCTTCTTGTTCAATAGGATTTTGAGTAGCTAAAACAAAATAAGGCAAATCTAATTTATAATTATGGCCCGCAACAGTAACAGAACGCTCTTGCATAGCTTCTAAAAGGGCAGCTTGTGTTTTTGGTGGCGTTCTATTGATCTCATCAGCTAGTATAATGTTTGAGAAAACTGGTCCTTTTATGAATTTAAACTGACGGTTTTCGTCTAATATTTCACTTCCTAATATATCTGAAGGCATTAAATCTGGTGTAAACTGAATTCTCTTGAAATTTAAACCCAATGCTTGTGATATTGTATTAACCATTAAAGTCTTTGCTAAACCAGGAACACCAACTAAAAGAGCATGCCCACCAGAAAAAATACTTAAAATTATTTGATTTACAACTTCATCTTGACCTATAATTACTTTGGCAACTTCGCTTTGAAGTTCAGCTTTTTTTTCAACCAATCGTTTTAATGCTGCAACGTCTGACATATAGTTTGTAGTTTTCTAATATTGTGTTTAAATCTCTAAAGTACAAAAAATTATTTAACCTCTTTCTTTAACCAATCACTTGCAAAAGTACAATCGCGATATTCACCATTAACTTTAATATAAGTTTGTGTGATTTTTTCTTTAGTCCATTTTCCAATAGTTGAAATTTGTTTGTCTTTTAAAGCAATGTCTTTAATTTTGATAAAATCTTTAGAAAAATCAGCAAGATGTTCTTGGGTTTTTTCGTTAACTGTAATTATTTTGAAAAATTTTCCTTCACCAGGTATTTCCTCTAGAATAACTCTTGAGATTTCATTTGTTTGCAATTCAGAAATTTCATTATACAAAGAAGGATCTAATTTAGTAAGTTCAAATTTAGCTTCTAAGGTTTTTGGATTTAAAACAATTCCTCCATTATTTCTAGTTTCTTTGTCTTCCGATAAAGATTTTGCTGCATCAGAAAATGTAAGTTCTTTGTTTAAAATTTTGGCTCTAATATTTTCTATTCTAGTTTTTGCTTCATCCAATGCCTCATCGCTAACTTTTGGAGACATTAAAATGTGTCTTAATTCTACTTCTTGACCTAAAATTTTCTCAACTTTAATAATATGATAGCCGTAAACTGTTTCAAAAGGTTCAGATATTTCACCTTCTTGTAAAGTAAAAGCAACATCCTTAAATTCTTTTACAAACTGCGTTTTTTTATTTATTTTATAATAACCTCCATTTGGAGCAGAAGCTCTGTCTTCTGTGTAAAGAACAGCTTTTGTAGTAAAACTTGATCCGTTTTCTAAAACATCTTGTTTAATTTCTTTTAGTTTCTTAATCACTTTCTGTTTTTCCTCTTCAGAAACAACTGGTTTAATCACTAATTGTGCAATTTCAACTTCGGAACCAATAGTAGGTATTTCATCTTTTGGAATTTTACTGAAAAAATTTCTTACTTCTTCTGGAGTGATTTCAATTTTATCAATTATTTTTCTGTTCATACCTTGAACAAGTTTGTTCATTTTAATAATATCAAAAAAGTAATTTTTAAAATCATCAACATTTTTTTTGTTGTAATATTTCACAACCTTATCAATTCCTCCAAGTTGCTCACTCATTACACTAATTTGTTCATCCATAAAACCTCTTACTTCTTCATCAGTAACAACTATACTATCTTCTACAGCATGGTGAGCGTAAAGTCTATCTTCTAAAAGCTTTCCTAATAATTCACATCTAGAAACATCTTTACTAGAAATCCCATTTGCTCTTAATTCAATAAGCATTAAATCAATATCAGAATCTAAAACAACATAGTCTCCTACAACTGCTGCAACTCCATCAATTTTTTGTTTTTTAGGCTGTGCTTGCAAAGTTGTTACAGCTAAAATAATAAGTACAAAAAGTGCTTTAAATTTACTTGTATATTTCATATTTCTTGTCTTTAAGAGCATCGGTCGTGATGTCTTTTTGATATTTATTTATTAATTCTGTTTTTCTTTTATTAAGGATAACTTTTTTTAAAGTTGGTTTTATGTATTGAAAAGGGGAAACTTGATTTTTTTCAATATAATTAGATGTTTTAATTAAATACATATCTGTTGAATCGGCAAATTTAACTGTTTTTCCTGCGATAATGTAATTTTCTTTATTTTCTACATTGATAACTGGAAGTTTTTCATAAACTTGATTCATATCTATCCAAATTGAGTCATTAAAAGCATAACTTTTAAATTCAATTGTACTTTTTCTTAGTGACTCTTTATTCTCCTTAGTTGCATTAACAAATTTATTTGAAAGCGCTGTAAGTTTAGGGTTACTTTTGTTAATTTGAATATAACTCATTTTAACAAGAGCTGCATTTGTTTTAAAATTTTCTTTATTTTTTTCGTAGTATTCCTTTAATTCATTTTCATTTACTACAGTATCAAACGATTTGTAAACCAATTGCTCAATATAGGCTTTAGTGTATAAATCTTTTTTGTATTGTTCTACTAGTCTGTTTAATTCAGTTTGTTTCTCGTCTGAAAGATTTAACTCTGCAGCATTGAATAATAATTTCTGAGAAGCCCATCGGTCAATAAAATCATTTACAATAATAATACTGTCTTTTTTTGAAGTTCCGGCTGGCACTAAATCTTTAATATCTTCCTTATAAAGATTTGAATTATTAACTCTTGCAATAGCAATATTATCTACCACATTCGTTCCTTTTTTACAAGAAACAAAAGCTGTAAGTAAAACTAAAAACAAGAATTTTAATTTCATACTTATTGTTTTAATTGATTTTTAACTTTTTGTAAAACATCTTTATCTACTTTAATGTTTACATTTTTTTTCAATTCTGATACCCAATTAACTTCTAAATATTGTTGGTAATCATTTATAATCCTTCCTCTTGCCTCTAAAAAGTCTTTTGGTTCTGAAGGCAAGACCGTTTTAGTATTTAAGAAGAAATAATAATCCCCTTCTTTTACTATTTTAGACAAACCTTTATCTAATGTACTATTTTTTGGCAGCGTTTTGTCATCTTCTTCATAAACCCCACTTTGAATCATAACATTTATTTTTCCTTCAGCATTTAACTTATTTTTAATGTATTCTGAATCTTTTCCTTTTTTAGCATATTTTAATGCTTTTTCTATATCCGATTTACTTGAAGAAGAATAAACTTCTGTTTCTACTCTTTTCTTCCATTTGTAATTTGCGATATGATCTAAATAAAATTGTTTTTGACCAATTGTATCCGATTTAGAGCGTTCCCAAATTTCTTTTTCCATTAAGTCAAACAACAATAAACCGTCTCTATATTCGTCCATTATATATTTAAACTCAGTAAACTCATTTTCTAAATGATCATCATAATAATCATTTAGTTTAACATCTACATATTGACCATACAAATAATCTACCAAACTATTGATTGGTTTAATCTGAAGATTTTGTTTTTGTTGTTCTTGAATATATTGTAAAAAAGAAGAAGCGTTTATTTTAGCATCATTATTAATTTCAACTAATTTTTTGTTATTAGCTTTTAAAACTTCTGGAGAAACTTCCCAAGTTTGCTTGTAGAAATTATCATTTACAAGTTTCTTTACAGCTTCTAATGCTTTTTTATCTGTTAAAACAGTATATTTTATCTTTAATTTATCTGTAAGAGAAGATGAAATTAATTTTGAACGATCGTCTCTTCTAATTTTATTTTCTAATTCATTTTTAGTTTCCTCATAAGTACTGACTGGATGTTTATCAATAAGTTTAACTATATGCCATCCAAATTGCGTCTTGAAAGGTTTTGAAACATCGTTATTGCCTTTTAATGAGAAAGCTACATCTTCAAATTCACTTGAACTTAATTGTCCTCTACCAAAACGTTGTAAAACACCACCTTTACTTGAAGATGATTTATCTTCAGAAAATTGTTGTGCTAGAGATTCGAATTTTTCCCCTTGTTGCAATTTTTGATAAATTTCCTCAATTGTGTTTTTAGATAAATCGTTTCCTTTTTCATCTTTTTTATCTAACACCATTATATGTGATACCGTAACTTCACCTTGGTTATCTCTTTGATCAACAACTTTAATTATATGATACCCAAAACGCGTTCTTGTAGGTTTTGATATTGTTCCTTTTCTTGTTTTAAATGCTGCACTTTCAAAAGGATAAACCATTCTAAATACAGAGAAATAACCTAAATCACCTTTATTGTCTTTTGCTGATGGATCTTGTGAATATTTTACGGCTGCATCTTCAAATGACATTCCTTTTTTGATTTCATCTACAACTTTAGCAGCTTCATTATAAGCTTTTAATGTATCAGCTGGCAACGCATTTTCATCTACTAAAATTAAAATATGTGAAGCTTTTATTTCCTTAAGGGAACGTTCATAAGCTTCTTCTGTTAAGGCTTTTGTGACTTTAGAATCACTTGTGTAATTTTTCGAAAGTTGTGTTCTATATGATTTTAACTCATTTTGATACTTTAAACTGTTTTGCAAACCTACTTTGTAAGCTTTATCAACTTTTAATTTGTATCCTAAAAACAAGTCAAAATACACATCAATATCTTTTTGCGAATCGTCTTTAACTAAATCTAAGTTTTTATTATAAACTCTGATAAATTCATCTGTATAATATGGCTTATCGTCAATTGAGAAAAGTACTTCTTTTTTTACTTCTTGCGAAAAAACATTGCTAAACTGCAATAGTAATAGTAATCCAAAAACAAATTTATTTTTCATATCCACTTTAAATAATTATCTTATTATTGTTACAATCAACAAAAATAATAATTCAAAGCTATTAATCAAGAATTACTTAATGTATTAACATAAAATTATAGCGAATAAAAAAACCATCTCAATAATGAGATGGTTTTTTTATGCTTTATCGTGATTTAT
>NZ_CAXBFR010000073.1:0-13553 GCF_963975005.1 uncultured Flavobacterium sp. | reverse complement strand
ATAATTGTAATATTTCACAAGGAGTAACTATAGGAGTTTCTGGATTAAATGAAAATAGAGGAGTTCCAAGTATTGGAGATAATGTCTACATTGGTGTAAATAGCGTGGTTGCAGGGAAAATTATTATAGGAAATAATGTTTTAATAGGCTCGTCCTCTCTAGTCACATCCAATGTTGAGGGCGATAGTGTGATGTTAGGTGTTCCTGCTGTTAAAGTTTCTAATTTAGGCTCTAGAGCATATATTTAAATGAAAAAATTACTTGTAATCTCTTCTGCACCCTTAATCAAAATAGAAAACGATTATTTTGCATACAGTCCTTATGAGAAAGAAATGCAAATTTGGGCTAGACATGCTAAAGCCATAGCTTTTTGTTGTCCTATTTGGGATGAAAGTAGAGGCTTGTTAAATACGCCTATAAGTTTTAAAATAGACACTATTATTCCTTTAAAGGAATTTGATATTAAATCAATTTCAAGTTTGTTCAAAAGCATCTATTTTTCAATTTTAAATTGTTTTATTATTTTCAAAGCAATTAAACAGGCTGATCATATTCACTTAAGATGTCCTGGTAATATTGGTTTATTAGCTGCTATTGTTCAGATATTTTATCCCAAAAAAATAAAAACAGCAAAGTATGCTGGAAACTGGGATTCAAAAAGCAAACAGCCTTGGAGTTACAGATTACAAAAATGGATTTTAAGCAATACCTTTTTAACCAAAAACATGCAGGTTCTAGTCTATGGAAAATGGGAAAACCAATCTAAAAACATAAAGCCATTTTTTACAGCAACTTACAGTAAGTCAGAAATTCAGAATTCAGAATTCAGAATTCAGAAATTAGCCTTTAAAGAGGAGGTTAAGTTTTTATTTGTGGGTACGCTTTCTCCAGGCAAACAGCCTTTGTATGTTTTAGAATTGATAAACCAACTAGTTAAAAAAGGCTATAATGCTACTGTTAATTTTTATGGTGAAGGAAATCAAAGAACTGCTTTAGAAGAATATATTCATACCAATAATTTAGAAAATAGAGCTGTTTTAAAAGGTAATCAAACCAAAGATGAGGTTGAAAAAGCATATAAGAATAGTCATTTTTTAATGTTACCCTCAAAAAGTGAAGGCTGGCCTAAAGTAATTGCCGAAGCTATGTTTTGGAATTGCTTACCTATTGCTACAAAAATTTCATGCGTACCTTATATGTTAGATTATGGTCATAGAGGTATATTGTTAGAAGAAAATTTAGATAAAGATGTTTTACAGATTCAAAACATATTGAAAGATGAAAACAAGTTCCAAACAATGTGTCAAAAAGCCCAAGTTTGGTCAAGAGAATATACTTTAGAATTCTTTGAAGCTGAAATTAAAAAGTTACTTTTGTAAATTCTAAATTCTAAATTCTAAATTCTAAATTCTAAATTTGAAAATGCGTATTATTCAATTAATTGATAGTCTTGAAGCGGGAGGAGCAGAACGAATGGCTGTGTCTTATGCAAATGCATTATCAAATACTATTGAATTTTCAGGGTTAGTGGCGACTAGAAATGAAGGAGCATTGAAAGAGCAAATAGATCAAAAAGTGAATTATTTTTTTTTAAACAAAAAAAGTAATTTAGACGCTAAGGCTTTCCTTAAGTTTAGAAAGTTTATTGTAGAAAATAAAATCCAAATAATTCATGCACATAGTTCTTCCTTTTTTTGGGCAACACTTTTGAAGGGAAGTCTTCCAAAAATTAAAGTTATTTGGCATGATCATTATGGGAATAGAATACACCAAGAAAATAGTTCAACAAGTATATTGAAATTTTGTTCTAAAATGTTTTATGGTAGCATTACGGTCAACGAAGAATTGAAAAAGTGGGCACAAGTGAATTTAAAATGTAAGAAAGTAATTTATTTACCTAATTTTATACCAGATACAACTATTCAAGGTCTAGAAAACACAGTCTTAAAAGGAATTGAAGGAAAGCGAATTGTTTTTTTAGCCAATTTAAAAAATCCTAAAAATCATTTGACTATTTTAGAAGCTTTTAATGTAGTTCATGAGAAACACCCTGACTGGTCTATTCATTTAATTGGAAAAGAGTATCAAGATTCTTATTCAAACACTTTGCACGAATATATAAAAGAATTTAATCTACAAGATGCTATATTTACTTATGGATCATGCAAAGATATTTCTTCTATATTACAACAAGCAAATATAGGAGTTCTGGGCTCAACTTATGAAGGCTTTCCAGTCACACTTTTAGAATATGGTGCTGCATCTTTAATTGTGATGTCTACAAATGTTGGGTATTGTTCAAAAATAATTACTAATGAGGAAAATGGTTTTTTGTTTAATCCGATAGACTTGAATGAAATAATTGCAACCTTTGAAAAAGTTATTTCAAGAACTGAAAAACAAGATAAAAAAATTTTAAAAATCGGAAAACAATTAAATCAAACGATTAATGATAACTTTACCGAAAGTATAGTAATTCATAAATACATCGATTTTATTACAAATTCAGATTGATTAATTCAAAAACTACATATTCAAAAATTGTACTTTTTCATGCTATTATAGGTGGAGCTATTTTTGTATTGCCTTTTTTGGCAAAAGTATACGCTATTTGTATAATCTTATTTGGTATAAATTATGTAGTTAAGAATAGAAATCAAAACAACGAGGCATTGCTAGCTTCTGCTTATGTAGTAGGAGCCGAAGTTTTTTTAAGAATGACACAAGGAAACTTTTTCGAGCAGTATGCAAAATATGGTGTAATACTTTTTCTTTTGATAGGAATGTTTTATACAAGTTTCTCCAAAAAATCTTTTATATATTGGTTGTTTTTGTTACTTCTTGTGCCAGGAGTTATACTTTCTTTTTTTACCTTAAATTTTGAGACGGATATAAGAAAGGCAATAACGTTTAATATAATTGGATCTGTAACTTTGTTTCTTTGTGCACTATATTGTTATGATAGGAAAGTTTCACTTTCAACCATGTTAAAGATTGTAAACATGCTTTCATATCCTATTATAGGTATGTTAGTTTATATGTTTTTATATACACCAAGTATTAAAGACGTTGTTACTAATACTGAATCTAATTTTCAAACCTCTGGAGGTTACGGACCAAATCAAGTTTCTACTATTTTAGGTTTAGGTATTTTTCTTTTTTTTACAATATTACTTTTAGACGCTTCTTCTAGAACAAAAAAAATCATTGTTTCCATAATATTACTTATTACAACATTTAGAGGTATCGTTACTTTTTCAAGAGGTGGAATAATTACAGGTATCTTAATGATTTGTATACTGGTTTTTTTAGTTTTACTAAATTTGAAGAGTACAAATTTTCATAAGATATATAAACTTGTTGCATTAGTTGTTCTAACATTTATTGGAATATGGACTTATTCTTCGTTTCAAACAAGCGGCTTAATAGATAAGCGATATGCTAATGAAGATGCAAGAGGTAGAGAAAAAGAAAGTAAATTGACAGGTAGGGAAACATTAATAGAATCAGAATTTGAAATGTTTTTTGACAATCCTTTTTTCGGAGTAGGAGTGGGGAAAAATAAAGAATATAGAGAAGAAACAACAGGTATCGAAGCGGCTTCTCATAATGAAATTTCTAGGTTGTTTGCGGAACATGGTCTTTTTGGAATTTTAGCCTTAATTATTTTATTAATTACACCTGTTCTATTATATTTGAACAACAAGCAAAATATTTTTGTTTTTTCATTTATGATTTTTTGGCTCTTAACCATAAACCACGCAGCCATGCGAATTGCTGCACCGGCCTTTATCTATGCCTTATCATTATTAAAAGTATCATTTGATGAAGAACCTACTATACATAGGGAACAAATTACATAAGCATGGTTTTAATAAAACTGCAATAGAAACATTAGGCGTTTTCTTGTCTGATGAAGGACATACTATTTCCTATACTTCTGATAAAAAAAATCAAGTTATAAGATTGTTTGACATGATAATAACTGCTTTTTTAAAAGCTAGAAAAGTAGACTATATTCTTATAGATACCTATAGTACTTCTAGTTTTTGGTATGCTTTTTTTTGTAGTCAAATAGCAAGACTTTTTAAAGTAAAATACATTCCAATTCTTCATGGAGGTGATTTGCCAAATCGTTTAAAAAACAATCCTTTTTTGTGTAAGTTGATTTTTAAAAATGCCTATGTCAATGTAGCTCCTTCCAATTATTTGTTAGAAAAATTTAAAGAAAAGGGATTTAAAAATATGCTTTTTATTCCAAATTCTATTCAATTGAAAGCCTATGAATTTAAGAAGAGAGATCATATTATGCCCAAATTACTTTGGGTTAGAGCTTTTGCAAAAATTTACAATCCAAAAATGGCTGTTGAAGTTATTAGATTAGTAAAACACAAATACCCAAAAGCAACACTAACAATGGTTGGACCTGACAAAGACGGAAGTTTACTTACTACTGAAAAATTTGCTGAAAGTTTAAATTTAGAAGTCAATTTTACCGGAAAACTCTCCATAGTGCAATGGACAAATTTAGCGAGTGAATATGATGTATTTATTAATACAACCCATTTTGACAATACTCCAATCAGTGTTTTGGAAGCTATGGCTTTAGGTTTGCCAGTTGTTACTACAAACGTTGGTGGAATTCCATATATGCTAACAAATCATAAAAATGCTTTGTTAGTTAATGACAATCAGCCTTTAGAAATGACTAATGCTATTGAAGACTTATTGAATAATCCTGAAAAAGTAAAATATATTACTTCAAATGCCAAACTACTAGTAGAGACTATGGACTGGCAAGTGGTGAAATTAAAATGGAATGAATTGTTAGTTTGATAAATTCCTTCAAAAAAAGGAGTTTTGTATAGATTTAGTGTAAATTTATTGGTTAATTTGCACAAATAATAGTTATAAATGAAAGTCAAAAAGAAAATACATTTTGAAATTTCGGAAAGAAAAATTCTACTTCGAATAATCGATGTTTTTTTTGTGCTTATTTCATTGTATATTTTAGGTGAGGTTTTTAATTTTTCATACTTTCATTTTAATTTTTCTAATTTTTATTGGACTATTGTTTTAGCCTTGTATTTGAATTTTTTCGGGACTATTTTTGAATTATATAACCTTCAAGTCGCTAGTAATCAGTATCAAATGGTTAAAAGTATTATTTTGACTACTTCTTCAACGGTTTTGTTTTATTTGCTAACGCCAATTTTTACACCAACTTTACCGGAAAACAGAATACAAATTATTTACTTTTATTTAGCAGTTTTAGTTGCGCTACTTATTTGGAGATTTTTATATTTAAAATTATTTGCTGCCAATCGATTTATTAAACGGGTTCTATTTGTTTGCGATAGCAAGTCTTTAAATAGAATGGCTGATGATTTAATAAAGGTAAATCCTCATTATCAGGTGATTGGTTTTGTGGCTTCTCATCTAGAGCATGAAAACAAATCATCTTATTATAAAATACCGTTTGAGGAATTTGAGGAATTTATTTATCAAAATAGATTGACTGAAATCGTAATTGCTTTTAAAAAGAAAGATGAAATATCTGTTGGTTTATATGAAAAACTCTTAAATTTATTAGAAGAGGGTGTTATTATAAGAGAATATGATCAAGTATATGAAGCCAGTACAAACAGACTACCAGTAGCTTATTTGTCCAAAGATTTTTATAAATACTTCCCTTTTAGCAGAAGCAATCAAAATAAGTTTTACTTAACTTTTACGCGAGTTTTTGATGTGATTTTTTCTCTGATAGGAATTTCAATTGGATTGCTAATTTTACCCTTAATCTTAATTTTTAATTTGATTTGGAATAGAGGTTCACTTTTTTACACACAAGAACGTGTAGGTAAAAACAATAAGCCTTTTACGATTTATAAATTACGAACTATGGTAAAAGATGCTGAAAAAGATGGAGCTGTTTTTGCCACAACAAACGATACAAGAATTACTCCTTTGGGTAAGTTTTTACGCAAAAGCAGGTTAGATGAAGTGCCTCAATTCATCAATGTTTTAAAAGGAGAAATGTCAATTATTGGACCAAGACCAGAACGACCAATATTTGTTAATCAAATAGCTGAAAAACTGCCTTTTTATCAAACACGTCACGTAATTAAACCAGGATTAACAGGTTGGGCACAAGTGAATCATTCGTATACCGATACGATTGATGACGCTTTGATTAAATTACAATATGATTTATTTTATATCAAGCATCGAAGTATTTTTTTAGATATAAATATTTTAATAAAAACTATAGGAACTGTTTTGTTTTATAAAGGACAGTAAGGTTTTTTTTGAAATTCCAATATAAAAAATTCAAAATTCCAATTTATAAAGATTTTTAAAATTTCTTCAATTTCTCTAATCTGTGTTCCAAAACTTTTTAATTATTAATTTTCGTTCTAAAAAGCAAAATGAAATTGGCTATTATAATTGGTAAAACAGAAATCAAATACACTTTATTGAGTAGTAAAATTACATAAATAGCTAACATAAAAAGAATCAACCATTTTACTCGTTTAAATTTTATTGCATTTTTTCTGTAATAAAAATAAAGTAAAACTAAATAAAACGGATTAAACAATAACACATTGTAATTCCAAAGTACTTCTTGATGGAAGGAATATAATCCAATTAAACTAAAAAATAAACCAAGTAATCCCAATAACGTAAAGTACGCAAATGTTAACTTTTGGTTGTTTAGTAGTACAATTATTCCAAGAACTACTATTAGTAAATAAATCGAATCGAAAAAATTAAAAGGAACTGTTTCTTTTTGTGCTTCAAAAATTGTTGAAGTTTCTTCTACTAAAGGTTTTCCGTCGTATTTAGTCGTTTTTAATTCATTCATTAAATCTAAAGGAAGAAATAATTTCGTAGCTTTTTCATCTACTTTAGTCCCGAAAATAATATTGATACCTAGTTGTTGTAAGAATTGATCATCAGCATACGGAAACAATACACTTCTATAGGTTTGTTCTTGTGGTTTTTGAAAAGCTATGACTTTACTATCTAGAACTTCATTTACTTTATCAATAACCATTGTAGTACAATTTTTATCAATAAATTTATAGGTATAAAAGCGTTCGTCTGAAGTTAATGAGTTATTGATGTTGTTGTATAAAACGCTAATTTTATCAATAGGTAAATTAAGGTCTTGCTCATAAATACTTCGGTTTTCATACCTATAACTATAGTCAAATTCAGCAAAAGAATTACTAGTTACAAAATATTGCAAATCACCTTTAACAAAGCGTAACATGAAATTAGGTGTTTCAAAATCAAACGCACCATAATTAAAAACCACATCAGTATTTGTTGCAATGTCTTTAAAACGAATTCCGGTATGACCATACAAAGCATACGAGGGAGTAGCTGTTCCAATTGTTATGATACTAACTTTCGCATTCTCAGAAAGTTGTAAATCTTGAGAAAATCCTTGAAAAAAAACGAATAAAAATAAAAAAAAGAGTAATTTTTTACCCATAACAATTAACTATTTTAACAGACAACAGACAACAGACAACAGACAACCAATAACTACCTACTAAAAATATCTAAATCGACTTTTAAAGAAAAAATATTGGAATATAACGCTACACTTTGATCTCCTAAATCTGTAAGTGCATAATCTACTTGAATGCCTTTATATTTAAATCCTAAACCAATATTAGGTTGAAAACTTAGTTTTTTAGAATCATCAATTTGAGTAATTTGTTGAAAATTTCCAACACCAGCTCTTAAGAATACTAAATCGGTATAACCCCATTCAAACCCTAAAGCAGGATCAATACTTACCGCTTTTGTTGAAATTATATCATTAGTTTGTGCAAATTGCATGTTTAAATTTCCAGCGGCTAAAAGACTCATTTCGTTGTGAAATTCAAACTTTTTAGAAAGTCCCAATTGAGCTTTTGGAAGTGTAATTTCACTAGTTTCAGGTAAATCTTGATTTTCACCAGGAACAGCATCTTTAATTTTTTGATATTCTTCTTCGTTAATCGTCCAGGTGTTATAAGTGGTTGTAATATCTCTTAAAATTAATCCAACTTTCCATTCGTTATCGCTTTCATACTGAAGTCCAAAATCAAAACCAAAACCCCAAGAATTAGCAAAATCTCCAATTATTCTTCGCACAACTTTTGCATTTACGCCATAATTAAAACCTTCAACAGGTAAGGCTCTTGCGTAAGAAACCGTTAGAGCATAATCAGCTGTTGAGAAAAGAGAAATTCTATTGTAATCAATGTTTCCTTGGCTGTCAATTAATTGAGTGGTATTTAAAATATCATCTACACCAAAACGAATTAATGAAATACCAAAAGCACTTCTATCATCAATTGGCATTCCAAAAGCTGCATAATCATATTGAGCTATATTGGCAAAATAACTCGCATGCATTATAGAAACTTGTCTGTCTTGTAGTTTTAATAAACCTGCAGGATTCCAATACCCAGAATTTACATCACCAGTACTTGCAACAACAGCATTGCTCATTCCCAAAGCAGCAGCATCAACACCTATGCTTAAAAATTCATTTGAATATTTTCGCACAGCTTGACTCCATACCAATACTGGAAGTACTATTAGGATAGTTACAACTAATTTTTTCAATGCAATTGTTTTTTTTACAAATATCGAATAAAATTCTTAATTACTAAACTCTAAAAGTATTAACTTATTGTATTACATTTGCTATAAATTATGAGTAACAACTATGGAAATTAAAAAGCACATACCTAATTTTATAACTTTATTAAACTTATCCAGTGGATTATTAGCAATAATTGCCATTTTTAAAGGCTATTATGATGAAGCCTTTTTATTCGTTTGTTTAGGGATTTTCTTTGATTTTTGGGATGGATTTTTAGCAAGAAAATTCAATGTATCAGGGGAATTAGGTTTGCAACTGGATTCATTAGCAGATATGGTTACTAGTGGTGTAGTGCCAGGATTAATAATGTTTAGACTGATTGAAACCATTCAAAACACACAAACTCAATACAATGTAACAGAAGAGACCTTTTATATGGGTATAGTTCCTTATTTCGGGTTCCTAATTACCATTGCTTCTGCTTATAGATTGGCAAAATTTAATATAGACAAGCGTCAAATTGATTCTTTTATAGGGTTGCCAACTCCAGCCAACGCGCTATTTATTATGAGTGTTCCAATGATACAATATTATGGCGAATATGAATGGCTTTTTCATTTATTAAATAATCCTTTTGTATTGATGTTTTTAACTTTATTAAGTGCTTATTTTTTAAATGCAAATATTCCTTTGTTTTCACTTAAGTTAAAATCTTTTGCATGGAAAGACGCTAAATTGCAATACCTATTTATGGCATTTGCTGTAGTATTATTTTTATTACTTGATTTTATTGCCATACCTATTATAGTATTGTCTTATATACTTTTATCTGTGCTAATTAACTCAACATCAAAACCAGCAATTGGCTAAGAAGAAAATAACAGTTAAACGAACTCAGAAAAAGAAAAGAACATCACTAACAAAATTAGTGGTGTTTTCTGTTTTAGCTTTGTTGTTGGTTGTTTTTTCGGTTATTGTTTACCAATATCGAGATGGAATTTTGTATTATTTGGGATATAAATCTAAACATTCTAATGCATTGTCTACTAAAGATAGAGAGCTGCACAATATTAGAATTTATGAAGTTTTAACTACTTATAAAGGAAAAACAATTGGAATTGATGTTTCTCAATATCAGGGTAAAATCGATTGGTCTGAAATAAAAAAAGTAGATGGTAGTTTCGTAGTTGATTTTGTAATCGTTCGTTCCACTGCTGGAAAAGATAAAGTAGACAAAAAATTTCATCATAATTGGAAAAAAACGAAAGGGAAATACATTCGTGGTGCTTATCATTATTACCGACCAAATGAAAATTCGTTACTTCAAGCGGATAATTTTATTAAAACTGTTAAGTTGGAAAAAGGAGATTTACCACCTATTTTAGATATCGAAAAATTACCAAAGACACAATCTATTGATAGTTTAAAAGTAGGTTTAAAACGTTGGTTGACTAAAATTGAAAAGCATTACAAAGTAAAACCGATAATTTATTCAGGAGAAAGTTATTATAATGATTTTTTGAAGCAAGAATTTTCTGAATATCCTTTTTGGATAGCCAATTATAACTTTTGGAGAAAAGATATGGATGATGATTGGCTGCTATGGCAATTCACCGAAAAAGCACAAGTAAACGGAATTAAAGGTACAGTTGATGTTAATGTTTTCAATGGAATCAAACTACAGCTTATTGATCAATGTGTTAAGTAGGGTTTTGGGATATTTAGATATTAGATTTTTAGAAAAAAAATTAGTTTTTGCATAGATTAAACAAATTTTCACAAAAAAAAACATTCAAAAAACAATCATTTTAGTATTTTTCACCTATAGCCTAAAATTCCAATTTCTTTTTACGTAACTCAAAGTTTTGTCCCAAATAAACTCTTCTTACCATTTCGTCTTCTACCAATTCTTCTGGCATTCCAGCTTTTAAAATTCCACCTTCAAACATTAAGTATGTTTTGTCTGTAATGGCTAAAGTCTCTTGAACGTTGTGATCTGTGATTAAGATTCCAATATTCTTATTTTTCAATTGAGCTACAATTCTTTGAATATCTTCAACTGCTACAGGATCAACTCCAGCAAAAGGTTCATCTAATAAAATAAATTTTGGGTCAGTAGCTAAACATCTCGCAATTTCAGTACGACGTCGTTCTCCACCAGAAAGTAAGTCCCCACGATTGGTTCTAATGTGTTCCAAAGAAAATTCTGAAATTAATTCTTCCATTTTCGCAACTTGCTCTTCCTTGGTTTTGTTAGTCAGTTGAAGAACACTTAGAATATTATCTTCAATACTTAATTTTCTAAAAACAGAAGCTTCTTGAGCCAAGTAACCAATACCATTTTGTGCACGTTTGTACATAGGAAAATCGGTAATGTCCATATCGTCCAGGTAGATATGACCACTATTTGGTTTTACTAAACCTACAATCATGTAGAAAGAAGTCGTTTTTCCAGCACCATTTGGACCTAAAAGTCCTACAATTTCACCTTGATTTACTTCTACAGAAATACCTTTTACAACACTTCTTTTCTTATAGGTTTTTACTAAATTTTCTGCTCTTAATTTCATGTTTCTTATGGTTGCTGAGTAACTAAGTTACAAAGTTGCTGAGATTTATTTACAAATAAACAAATAAACAATTTAACAGTTAAACGAATTAACAATTTTTTATTTTACACTGAACACTGAACACTGAACACTGTCTACTGAACACTGTCTTCAAGTGCTTCCCAGAATTCATAAGCTCTTCTTAAGTGTGGGATTACGATTGTTCCACCAACAAGAGTTGCGATTCCCATGGCTTCCATCATTTCTTCTTTCGTAATTCCGTTTTTGTGAGCTGTTTCTAAATGATATTTGATGCAGTCATCACAACGCAAAACCGCTGAAGCTACTAATCCTAAAAGCTCCTTAGTCTTAACATCTAAAGCTCCTTCTGCATATGCATTAGTATCTAGATTGAAAATTCGTTTTACAATTTTATTATTATCCGCTAATAATTTTTCATTCATTTTTGAACGATAATCATTAAATTCTTCTACTACATTTGCCATTTTTTATTTTTCTTTAAGTTGATTTTTTACTACAACACCACTAATTAGAATGCTAATTTCATACAATAACATAATAGGTATTGCTACAATTATTTGACTGATAATATCTGGAGGTGTAATAATTGCAGAAAGTATTAGTACTATAATTAAAGTATATTTTCTGTATTTTCGAAGGGAACTAGGTGTAACTAATCCTAATTTAGTTAAAAAGTAAATCAAAATCGGTAATTCAAAAATTAATCCACAAGCTAAAACCGATGTTTTTATCATTCCCGTATAAGATTCTAAGTTGAATTCATTCACGATTTCTGGACTAGCCGAAAAAGAACCAAAGAAATAAACTGATAAAGGAGTTATGATAAAGTATCCAAACAATATCCCTAAAAAGAATAAAAATGAAGATACAACAATAAAAAGCACCGCGTATTTTTTCTCTTTGTCATAAAGTGCTGGACTAATAAACTTCCAAATCTCCCATAATATGAATGGAAAACCTACTATCAATCCGACAGTAATACAAGTCCAAATCATGAAAGAAACTTGTCCACCCATATCAGTATTCTGAATGATAAAAGGCATTTCAGCATTACAAATTTGTGCGTCTTGAAAACCAAAGTAAGTTGATATTTTACAGAAAAATTGATACGTAATGAATTTCGGATTTTTTGGCCCAAATAAGATATCACTATAAATATAATCGATAAAAAAGTAGGAAGCACTTGCAAATGCTAAAATAGCAATAGTACTTCTAATCAATAACCATCTTAATTCTTCAAGATGATCTAAAAATGACATTTCTGCTATATTCTTCTTTGCCATTATACAATTCCTTCTTTAAGAATATCGTGTAAATGAATAATGCCTTTATATTCTCCTTCATCAATTACGACTAATTGCGTAATGGCATTGTTTTCCAAAACATTTAAAGCTTCACTAACTAAAATTGAAGTAGAAATATTTTTAGGGTTTTTAGTCATTATATCTTTAGCGGTTAAATCTGCAAACGTATCTCTATCGTTTAACATTCTACGAATATCACCATCTGTTATAATTCCGATAACTTTATTGTTTTCTATAACTGCAGTAACCCCTAAACGTTTTTCAGAAATCTCCATTATTACTTTTTTAATCGAAGCATCAGGATTAACTTGTGGTGCGTGTGTAGTATCCAACATATCCTTTACGCGAAGTAATAATTTTTTGCCCAAAGCTCCACCAGGATGATAAATGGCAAAATCTTCACTTTTAAAATTCCTCATTTCCATTAAACAAACGGCTAAGGCATCACCTAAAACCAATTGTGCCGTTGTTGAATTTGTTGGTGCTAAATTATTTGGATCAGATTCAGCGTCAACATGAGCATGCAAAACATGATGTGATTCTTTGCCTAAAAACGAATTTAAATCAGCAGTCATACCTATTAAAGTATTGCCAAAACGTTTTAATAAAGGAACTAAAACTTTTATTTCTGGACTATTTCCACTTTTAGATATACAAATTACAATATCCTCATTTAGTAACATTCCTAAATCACCATGTACAGCTTCAGAAGCATGTAAAAACATAGAAGGAGTTCCGGTTGAGTTTAAAGTTGCTACAATTTTTTGAGCAATTATGGCGCTTTTACCAATTCCAGTAACAACAACCCTTCCTTTGCATGCAAATATTTTTTCTACACTTTCAGTAAAATCAGTTGTTAAATAATCTGCAAGTTTTGCAATGCTTTCACTTTCAGATAGTATTGTTTTTTTTGCATTTAATAGAATGTTTTCAGTAGTGTTCAAAATTTATTTTAATTTTATTTTGGTTTTTTAAAAGAAGTTGTATATTTATAAATGCAAATTTAGGTAAAATCACCTTAATACATAATATTTAGTTAGAGATAATATT
>NZ_CAXBFR010000072.1:0-13635 GCF_963975005.1 uncultured Flavobacterium sp. | reverse complement strand
ATCTCTATAAGCTGTTAATTTGATTTCATAATATATATAGTTTAACAAATAAAAACTGTAATGATATTAAAAGTTTTACAGTAAATTTAATTCAAAAACCCACAGCCAATAAGCCACCTGATATGGTTAAATGTGAAAGTTTACCTTATGACGGAATTGAAAATTTTACATTATTTAATCAAAACAGTACAATACTTAATGGTTTAAATCCATCAAATTATATAATTACTTATCATTTAAGTCAAGCAGAAGCTGATAGTAATTCAAATTCTTTGCCTAATAATTATCAAAATAGTACTCAATCACAACAAATATTTGTTCGTTTGCAGAGTAATTCTAATTCTGTTTGTTATGATATTACTAGTTTTATTATCAAAGTTTTTAAGAAACCTATAATTAACGCAATAACTAATATTAGTTTATGTGATGATTCTAGTAATGATGGTTTAGAAAATTTTGATTTTTCAAATCAATTACTTACTGTTTTAGGTTCACAATCATCATCTGAATTTACAATTACTTTTCATTTGTCATTAACAGATGCTCAACAAAGGTTAAATGAAGTTCAAATTAATTATACTAATATTTCTAACCCTCAAACTATTTTTGTAAGAATTGAAAATAATTTGCATCCTGAATGTAATGATATTTCTGACTTTAAGCTATTTGTAAAAAATAAACCAGAATTAAACCTAAATGATATTTATGCCATTTGTGTTGGAACAAGTATAACAATAAACGCTCCAACTGGATATTCAAGCTATTTATGGTCTAATGGTTCAACTTCTTCTTCAACAACAATTAATCAAGAAGGAAATTATTCATTGACAGCTTTTAATGATTATGGAGACATTATATGTGAAAATACAAAAGATTTTGTAGTTAATAATTCAAATATTGCAACTATAATAAATGTAGAAATAGAAGATTTAAATAATAATGGTAATTCTGTTTTTGTTACAGTTACAGGACAAGGAGATTATGAGTATTCTTTAGATGATTATAATTATCAAGAATCGTCTAATTTTTTCAATGTACCTGGAGGAGAATATACTGTTTATGTTAGAGACAAAAAAGGATGTGGAGTGGCTTATGAAAGTGTTTTTTTAATGATGTATCCTAAGTTTTTCACACCAAATAATGATGGTTTCAATGATTATTGGAGAATAAGATTTTCAAATTTAGAACCAAAAATTAAAACTTCTATTTATGACAGATATGGAAAATTAATAAAATTATTAAATGGTAATCAAGATAGTTGGGATGGTACTTTTAACGGAAGTAAATTGCCAGCTACTGATTATTGGTTTAAGGTTGTATTAGAAAATGGAAATGAATATAAAGGACACTTTTCTTTAAAAAGATAATTTAAAACTCTAGTATTTTGTCATAATGTTTATGGTGATTTTTAAATTCATTTACTCCTTCTTTAAAAGTTAGATATTTTGCCCCTTTTTTATTATTTGCTTTACTTATTAAGTACATATAATGAAAATGTCTAGTCAGTTCTCTCCAACCATATAATAAAGAATGTTTTGGGTCGTACATATGTGTTGGCTCACTAATGGCTCCGTTTATCTCAATAATTTGAAAATTTTTCCCTTGCTCTAAATCGGTATAGTTAGAATACATTATGTCCATTCTTCCAAAATGAAAACCTTCAATTTTAGAACATATTCCATTGAAGGATTCAATCATTTTTGGTGTAATTTCATGACTTGCATCTATAAATTTTGTTCCTCTACAATGGTTGCCATATGGAACAAGATTTATACTTTTATCTTCTTCTAAAATATTGTCAATAATTTCAGAAAATTCTTTTTGTAAAACTGGAATTTGTAATTCAAATCTTGGATCTTTTTTAAGAAGTTCTCTAATTGTATTTTTACCATTTCCTTTTAAAATTAAAAATTCTTTTGAAACAATTCCTGTTAATATTCCTTTTTCTGAGTTTGGTAATTTAACGTAGAATAATCCAATTTCATTTTCATATTGAATTAAATCTTGAATAAGAAAATCAAAATTGCCTTGATTTATGTATTTTTCTAACTCATTTAAATTATCAATTTTTTTAACTGCAGTGCCTCGTAAACCAATATCAGGTTTTGCTATGCAAGGAAATTTTATTCCATTTTCTTGTAACTTTTCATCGACTACTTTTATCTTTTCTTTAGCTTTGAATAAAAGTGTTTTTGGATAGTATTCTTGAGGAATTAAATCATAAATTTCTTTTTTTGATTCCATAAAAAAGCCTCCGTTTTTAATAGTAGGGTTTGAGGCATTAAAAAAAAAGAAAGACTTTGTTCTAACAACATAGTATAAATATTGAAAATAGACAGGTGTGTAAAGCACTTGATAGGGCCAATATTCCCAATTTGTGAGTTTATGTATAAAAAGTTTTGTATTCTTCATTAGTCTAATAAATCAATGTAATTAAATATGATATCATTTTTAGAAATAATACATTGTGTAATGCTAATAGTTTTTAAGATGTTATTTCTATTAATTTGTAATCCAAAATTTTTATTCTTACTTTCTGTAAATTGATGAAAATTTAATAGTTTTTGACTATTCAAATCATTTTCAGATTTAATAAAATCTTGAAACCAAGTAGCTCTTTTTTTTCTTATTTCTTTTTCATATAAAGTTGACGATGACCAAAAATGGTTTTCATTTGTATCTAACTCAATACTATTTTTTTTAACCTCATTCCATTGTAGTTGAAATAATTTCTCTTCAGAAAATAATACAATTGTAAATGGCTCGATGTCGTCTAAATCTATTGATTTCCATTCTTTAATTGGATTTTCTGAGGTAATAAGATCTAGTACAATCAAACCTCTGCTTTTTCTATAATTTGTTTTGTGAATGTGTTTTTCTTTAGCACCGTTAAGCAAAACAATCGTGCTTTTTTTATTATGAGCAAACCATGTTCCTCCAGCCTTTGGATCTTTTGGAAAGTAGATTTCTTTATTATTGATTAAATATTTTGAAGGTGGAATTGCTTTTTCCCGTTTAACACTTTCATCTCTATTTGATGTTATGCAATAACTATTTTTAAGTGGAACAAAACTTACTGTACACATTGATTTCTATATTCGATTGTAGATTTCGCAACACCAAAGTTTTCACATATCTTAATGCTTGGGTTTTTTAAAACAGCCACTTTTATTAATGCTTGATGGTGAATGCTGTGTTCTAAATTGTACAATAATTCTCTTTCATAATTTGTTGAAATACTATAATTTATGTTTTCATGTCCTTGTTCAAGGATTAAATTTTTATTTGGTTTGTCAATTTCTGATAGTATTTCGTTCATGCATTTAATAGCAAACTCTTTATCAGTTTGAATACTTAAATTTCTTTCTCTTTGTCATAATTCACATTTCCATTCTGATAGTTTTTTAGCAATGATTGATACATTTCGATAATATGCCTAGTATGTTCACCAATTGTTGCATTACTTAATTCTTGATGACAAATAGTATATTCTTCCTTTTCTAAATTAGACAAAAGACTTATTATTTCACTAAAATTTTCTTTAATAGAAGCTATGAGCATGTTATAAATTTTGATTCTTAAAATTAATAAATATATTTAAAATGACAAATAGAGTTTTCTCTATTCCACTTTTTTCCCTTCTGGAATAAATTTTACAGAAACCGAGTTAGTACAGAAACGTTTTCCAGTAGTTTCTTTTGGACCATCATCAAAAACGTGACCTAAATGACCACCACATTTTGCGCAAACTACTTCTGTTCGTGCCATTCCAAAACTATAATCTTCATTATATTTAACAGAACCTTCAATGGCTTTGTCAAACGAAGGCCAACCGCAGTCTGATTCAAATTTCATTTCCGAAGAAAATAAAACATTGTTGCAAGCTGCGCAAACATAATTTCCTTTTTCAAAATGATCCCAATATTCTCCTGTAAATGCTCTTTCTGTGCCTTTTTCTCTTAGAACTTGATATTGCTCTGGAGTTAATTGTTTTTTCCATTCAGCATCCGTTTTAACTATAGCTGGCTTTACTTCTTCTTTTTTTTGAGAGTAACAAGATTGTAATGTTACTAACACTATTAATGCAAAAATCTTTTTCATATCTTATTTATTTTAGTCAAAATTACTTTTTTAAAAATTAAATTGTTGTTAGATTAGTGACATCAATTTAATTATGTATTTATTTTTAAATCTTTTATATAATCTTCATGTTCATAGAAGAAACGTTCAAAAGCATCCATTTTTTCATTAAAAAAATCAAAAACATCAGGCCAAGTGTTTTTGTTATTGCTACTTACATTTAGTTTTTCTACCCAAATCCTACTAATAGCCTTACCGTTTTGTAGGTATAAATCACGTTCAAAAACAGCATCGGGCAAATATTCTTCTAATAGTATGGTTTTAAGAGATTCAATCTTCTCATAATATACTATACGGTTTTTTTCGTCTTTTGGTTCTATTTCGAGTAAAACTTGTGCTTTTTTATTGTCAATATAGAATTTAAACGCAACATCTTTTATTTTGGTGTTGTATAATATCCATTTTCTTGGATGTTCTTCGGCAAAAGTTACCCAAAACTCTCTTTTTATACGCTGTGCCTCTTCTTTACTAAACATTTTTATAGGAAATTTGTGTTGAAATTAAAATTTCGATTATCTTTAAACTAGCAATTAAAAATAAAAGTATGCTTTTTATTGATTTTATCAAATATATTCCAAAAATACAGAAAGAAAAACTTCTTTCCTCAGATGCTCATGCAAAAATGGCACCTTTGGAACGAATTTCTTTTTTAAAGGAAATCAATTACCTTGATAAAAAACCTAAAAAAGCAGCTGTTTTAATGTTATTTTACCCTAAAAAGGGTGTAACGCATTTAGCTTTAATAGTTAGAAACACTTATCCCGGTGTTCATTCTTCTCAAATAGGTTTTCCTGGTGGAAAAGTTGAATTAGAGGATTTAGATCTTCAAGAAACAGCTTTGCGAGAAACGCATGAAGAAGTTGGAATTCATCCTGAAAAAATACAAGTTATTAAGCCATTTAGTGAAATTTATATTCCACCAAGTAATTTTTTAGTTTATCCATATATGGGAATTTCTCACGAAGAATTGCAATTTATTCCAGATTTACACGAAGTTAAGCGTGTTTTAGAGTTTCCATTATCACTTTTTTTAGATGATGCTACTATTTCAAAAGTTAAGATGACTACGTCTTATGCTACTGATTTAGAGGTTCCTGCGTTTATGGTTGATAAATATGTAGTATGGGGCGCAACTGCTATGATGATGAGTGAGTTAAAGGAAAATATCAAAAACGCTATAATTTAAAAGGTTTTATTACATTTGTATCCTTGAAAAAATTTTAAAATACTATGGGTTTATTTAAAAGAAATCCTTTTGGACATATATTATTCATAAAGAAATGGTTAATAAGAATCTTTGGAGCTTTAACACACAGAAGATACAGAGGTTTTAATGAAATGCATATTGAAGGTTCGGAAATTATTAAAAATTTACCAGATACAAATGTACTTTTTATTTCTAATCATCAAACCTATTTTGCTGATGTTGTTGCTATGTTTCATGTATTTAATGCCAGTTTAAAAGGTAGAGAAGATAATATTAAAAACGTCGGATATTTATGGAATCCAAAAATGAATGTTTACTACGTTGCTGCAAAAGAAACTATGGAATCTGGAATTTTGCCAAAAATATTATCTTATGTTGGTGCCATAACTGTTGAAAGAACTTGGAGAGCCGAAGGTAAAGATGTAAAAAGAGAAGTTAACCCAAGTGATACTGAAAATATAAAAATTGCATTAGATGATGGTTGGGTAATTACATTTCCACAAGGAACTACTCGTTCGTTTAAACCAGTTAGAAAAGGAACAGCTCATATTATACTTCAACACAGACCGATTGTCGTTCCTGTTGTTATTGATGGATTTAGACGTTCTTTTGATAGAAAAGGACTAAGAATTAAAAAGAAAGGTATTTTGCAATCTATGGTAATCAAAGAGCCTTTGAAAATTGATTATGAAAACGATACTGTTGATGATGTTGTAGAAAAAATGGAATATGCCATTGAACAACATGAATCCTTCTTAAAAGTAATTCCGGCAGAAGTTTTAGATGAAGAAGCTAAACTTAATAAAGATAGACTTTGGAAATATTAAAAAAAGACCATCATTAATTTGATGTTTTTTTTAATTTACGGCTTCAACTTTATATCCGCGTTTGCGTAAGAGTTTAATAACTCCTTTTTCTCCAGCTAAATGTCCAGCACCAACGCCATAAAATGTTGGTTTTTCTTTTGAAACTTTTTCTATAACCGCAATCCAATTTGCATTTCTATCATTTAATAAAATGTCATTAAAATCAGATGAAACTTTGTTTTCTGATTCTTCTATTAAAACAAGCATTCCTTCAATATCTTCATCATTATAAATGGTTAACATTTGCTTCAATTCGGCTTTGTCTTTAACCATATTATCTTTTGCTGTTTTGACTAATTCTTCCACTTGAGTTTTATATGGAATTTTATCAAAAACAATTAATTGGTCTGAAATTGTTTCTAAACCATAAACTTCTTCTTTTTGTTCTTTAGAAATTTTTACCAATTCATTTTCAATGGTTTGCATTGGACATTCTAAAAGTTTTGGAATAAATAGCGCACTTATCATAAAAGGCTTAAATCTATCAACCATTTTAATTGAAACATTCACGTTTTCTTTTAAGAAAGCATCCACTATTATTACTTCTTCTTCAGTCATTAAGGAAGACATTGTTACGCCATCTTTCATCATCATTCCTTTCATCATAGTAGCTTGTAAAGTTGGATCATCCATGTCAATCTCAAGATACATTTGTGAAGTTTCATCTAATGCTTTTTTTATAGCATCGTCGAAATTTATTTCACAAACAGCATGCATTGTTCCAAAAAGATAAGAAGGTTTTTCTAATCCATTTCCAGAAATTTTCCACAGTAAACTTTTTTCTAAATCTTGTGCATTGGCAACAAAACCAATCACAATTGAAATTAAAATAAAAACAGTTTGTTTCATGTTATTTATATTTCAAGTTTTTTTAGTTCTTGATAATTGTTAAACAGTCGTCTAAGTAATATTCCATATAAAAGTTTATATATTGCCCAAAAAACAAAAACAATAAAAGCAATAATAACTATACTACTAATGATAAAAACGGAAGGAAATTTTTCATATAGTTCATTAATTTCATTATTGTATTTAAAAAAGGAATTAAGGACAAAAAAGGTTGTTATACTGACTAAAATTAAATTATACCAAATGTAATATTTTACTATTTTTCTTGTTTTTAAAATATCTGACATTAATTTTTTTACCGAAGAAGTTGTACTTATTTGTTTGAAATTTTTATAGAAATAAATAATAAATCCTGAGAATACAATTAAATTAAAAATAGTTAAAAATAAACTGAAGTTATATAAATGATTTTTTTCCATCATTTTAACACTCGACTTATCAAAAAAGCTCGAAATATCTAGTATTCTCAAAATTAAAAACTCACAAATACTTATAATCAGAATCCACTTCACTATAGAAGACGATCTTTTATGAAGCATTCCATAAATTTCTTTTTCGGTTATTTGATTAAAAGAATGGTCTTTATTCTTCCAATCTTTTTTTAATATATCTAATTCATCCATTTTTACGGATTTAATATTTTTTTTAATTTTCCTTTTACACGATTCATTTTTACTCTTGCATTTACTTCACTAATTCCTAAAGTTTCCGATATTTCAGCATAATCTTTATCTTCTATATATAAAAAAACCAAAGCTTTTTCAATGTCATTTAGCTGGTTAACGGCACTATAAAGTAGTTTTAACTGCTCTTCTTCTTCAAAATTATAATCTTCTTGTTTTACTCTATGATATGTATTGTTAAACTCAATAGTATCAATCGATCGTTTCTTTTTTCTATAAAGTGTAATAGCAGTGTTTAATCCAACACGATAAGCCCAAGTAGTAAATTTAGAATCACCTCTAAATTTCGGAAAAGCCTTCCATAACTGGATTGTTATTTCTTGAAACAAATCCTTGTGCGAGTCATCATCAGAAGTATATAACCTACAAATTTTGTGTATTATATTCTGATTTTCTTGTAATTGTTTTACAAAAAGTTCTTCTGATTCTGGATTCATATCTATAAGTATACCAAAAGGTAATGTTGTTACAAGTATACTGATTTTTTTAGCACGTTTAATCGATAAATTGTAATTCCACGAATGATTTCATAAATTTTACAAAAAATTTGACTAACAATTGTATATTTGTTCTACTATAAAATCATTAAAAATAATGAATATATCACGTTCCAGTTTCCCTAGATTAGTAATAATAGGTGGTGGTTTTGCCGGAATAGCATTAGCCAAAAAACTTCGCAATAAAAACATACAAGTTGTTTTGTTAGACAAACATAATTATCACAACTTTCAACCTTTAATGTATCAAGTAGCAACAGGTGGTTTAGAACCTGATTCAATTGCTTACCCTATTAGAAAAGTACTTCAGGAAAAAAATGATTTTTATTTTCGTTTGGCTGATGTTAAAGAAATTGACACCAAAAACAATAAAATAATTGCTGATATAGGTGAATTAAAATATGATTATTTAGTCTTAGCAACAGGTTCCAAAACCAATTTTTTCGGAAATCAAGAAATGGAACGCAATTGTATGGCCATGAAAACCATTCCTCAATCCTTAAATATAAGAAGTTTAATTCTAGAAAATTTTGAACAAGCTTTATTAACAAACGATATTGAAGAGCGTCACAGTTTAATGAATTTTGTTTTAGTAGGTGGTGGTCCCACTGGAGTTGAATTAGCTGGAGCATTAGCCGAAATGAAAAGAGCTATTCTTCCTAAAGATTATCCTGACTTAGATGTTAGAAAAATGGAAATTAATCTAATTCAAAGCGGTAATAGAATTTTGAACACTATGAGCGAACACGCTTCAAAAAAAGCAGAAGAATTTTTAATAAAATTAGGTGTTAGTGTTTGGAAAAACGTTCGTGTGACAGGTTATGATGGCAGAATTGTTGCCACAAATTCAGATTTATCATTTGATAGTGCAACAGTGGTTTGGACAGCTGGCGTTCAAGGGGCTTTAGTAAACGGTTTATCCGCTGAAAGTTTAATAGAAAGAGCTGATCGAATTAAAGTCAATGAATTTAATCAAGTAAAAGGTTATGAAAATATTTTTGCTATTGGCGATATTGCTTCCATGATTTCCGAAGAATTTCCACAAGGTCATCCAATGATGGCTCAACCTGCTATGCAACAAGGAAGACAATTGTCAGAAAATATAGTAAGATTGCTAGATAAAAAATCAATGAAACCCTTTGAATACAAAGACAAAGGTTCAATGGCAACAATAGGAAGAAACAAAGCTGTTGTAGATTTGCCAAACTATAAGTTTAGTGGTGTTTTTGCTTGGTTTGTTTGGATGTTTGTGCATTTGTTTTCTTTAATTGGTTTCAAAAATAAAGCTGTTGTTTTCCTAAATTGGGTTTATAATTATATTCGTTTTGATAGAGAAGCACGTTTAATTATTCGACCTTATAAAAAGAAGCAAGCCGTTAGTTTTACTAGCGATGAGATTTAAGTGGTGTTCAGTGCTCATTTTTAAGTGTTTAGTAAAACTATCAACTAATTACTGAATACTGCCTACTTTTTCATAACCAATAAGTAACCCAATAAACTTACTATAACTTTCTAAACCATCTTTTTGTTGGTTTGCTTTTAGGAAATTATCGTAAAAATATTCAAAAAAAGTAT
Organism: uncultured Flavobacterium sp.; assembly: GCF_963975005.1. Lineage (GTDB taxonomy): Bacteria > Bacteroidota > Bacteroidia > Flavobacteriales > Flavobacteriaceae > Flavobacterium. Next base: position 3,818 of record NZ_CAXBFR010000072.1, on the reverse strand, counting down.
TGATTGGAGTTTGATATTCTTTCCAAAAGACTTCATTTTCATTGAAGTTTTTCAAAACACCTTTGTTTAATTTTTCTAGATATATTTTACTTTTTCCTTCTTCGATTTCTTCTAAGTTTCTAAGACAATATCTAATTGCAGTTGTGTATGCAGCATATTGAAAATAATCATCTGAATTATTTATAGCTGCCAAATAACCAATAAAATTACATTCACTTTCAGAACCAATTCCAGTTTGATGAGCCATTTCGTGACAAGTAGTAAAAGGTATTGAATACTTTGGTTTCAAATAATTGACTTGAGCTTCATTAGTAAAAGGATTCAAATAACCACCAAAACCCATATAACTCAAAGGCATACTAAATAAGGATTGTTTAATACTTTTAGTATGATAATCAAATTTTTTTATATCTTTTGGTAACTTGTGAAAACCATTTTGAGCCATTTCAAAAATCTCTTTTTCAGTGTAGGGATTTATTACAGCAACTGAATCATTTGATGTTATTCTTAATTGTAATTGATTTGATTTTTCAATCATTTTTTTAGTCAACTTTTCTAAATCAGCTAATGCATATTCTTTGTTGATTTTCAATTTTTCGTGTAACGGAATTCGATAATAATTCATTCCCCATAAAAAATGAAAGAAGAAATAAAATATGGACAGAATGCTTAGAAACCAGAGACCATTTGCTTTCCAATTTTTGAAAAACCCTTTTCTGTTTTTTAAAATCCATTTGATTAATAAGAAAATTAAAACGCCATAAATAACATCACCAAATGAAAAAGAAAGCGAACCAAAAGTAAGTCTCAAACCTTTTGAAAGAATAGGGTATAGGCCATTACTGTAATAGTTTTCTATAGTTTCAGGAAACAAAGCTAGAGTCTTTACAAGGATGATTTGGACAATTAATAGTATAGGTAAAATGTATTTTCTTTGCACAGTCATAATTTAAAAACGTAAATATAACTACAAATCAATTCCTAAAGAAATTAAACTTTGTAACTTTGCACTTTGAAACTTACAAAAACATAAATATAATGAGCCAAGAAGTAAGAAACCTAGAACCTAAAGAACTTTGGAACAAATTTGCAGATCTAAATGCAGTGCCTAGACCATCTAAAAAAGAAGAAAGAGTCATTGCTTTTATGATGGATTTTGGAAAAAAATTAGGATTCGAAGTAGTAAAAGATGAAGTTGGAAATGTGATTATCAAAAAACCAGCTTCAGCGGGAATGGAAAATAGAAAAACCATCGTAATGCAATCGCATTTAGATATGGTACATCAAAAAAATAACGATACTAATTTTGATTTTGATACACAAGGAATTGAAATGTATGTTGATGGGGATTGGGTTCGAGCAAACGGAACAACTCTTGGTGCAGACAATGGGTTAGGAGTTGCTACAATTATGGCAGTTTTAGAAAGTAAAACCATCAAACATCCAGCAATTGAAGCTTTGTTTACAATTGATGAAGAAACCGGAATGACTGGTGCAATGGGTTTACAAGGTGGCATGTTAGAAGGAGAAATTCTTTTAAATCTTGATACAGAAGAAGATGACGAAATTGACATAGGTTGTGCTGGTGGAGTAGATGTTACTGCTACGGCTGAATATGATGAAGAAGAAACTCCAGAAAACGCTGTAGGTTATACAATTACTGTAAAAGGTTTAAAAGGGGGACATTCAGGAATGGATATTCACAAAGGGTTTGGAAATGCTAACAAGATTATGAACCGTCTTTTATTTGATGGTTTTGATGATTTTGGATTGCAAATTGCTTCTATAAAAGGAGGAAGTTTGCGTAATGCTATTCCACGTGAAAGTGTTGCGCAAGTTGTGATTGCTAATGTTTATGATGAAGCTTTTGTGTTTGACATGCAAGACATCATTAATGAAATTAAAACCGAATTAAAAACAACGGAACCGAATTTAGAAGTTGTAATTGAGAAATCAGAGACTACTCCTGCTAAAGTAATGCCTCCAATGGCTCAATACTTTTTAGTTCGCACTTTATATACAGCTCACAATGGAGTTTATAGAATGAGTGCTGATTTTGCTGATTTGGTTGAAACTTCAAATAACATTGCTAAAGTAATTGTTGGTGAAGGAAAATTATCTGTACAATGTTTAACGCGTTCTTCAGTGGAAACCGCTAAATTTGATTTAGCGAATTCATTGCGTTCAGCTTTTGAATTAATGGGGTGTGAAGTTGAATTTTCAGGAAGTTATCCAGGTTGGACACCAAATGCAAATTCTGAAATATTAGATGTTTTGAGTTCCATTTATGAAAAACAAAACGTTAAGAAAGCAGATGTTGTAGCTTGTCACGCTGGATTAGAATGTGGAATTTTAGGAACAAATTATCCTGATATGGATATGATTTCTTTTGGGCCAACCATCAAAGGAGCACACAGTCCTGATGAAAGAGCTAGTATTTCTTCTGCGCAAAAATATTGGAAATTTGTTTTAGAAGTTTTAGAGAATATTCCTGTTAGAAATTAGAAGACAGAAGAAATATAAAAGAAAGCCTCGTTTGTAATGAACGAGGTTTTTTTGTTTCTGATACTGCGTATTTTATTAAAAGGGCCATTTTTTAACTGTTTTAATTTGACATATTTTTTATTTAGTTTTTTTTTAGTTTAGCAATTTAAAGGCGTTTATGGTATTGGCACAAATTGTTTAAGAAGTTCTTTTTAACTGACATATCTTCCGATTGACTTTTATTATGTTATTATTTAAAAAAGGGCATAATATTGTTCGTTACTACCGATAAAGGGATGCAGCCCATTTTTGCATTTAATACCTATCAATTGGTTGGTTTATAAACATTCATTTTTGTTTTTTGGCTTTTTGGCTTGATTTTGGCGGCTATTGTATTAGTAAGTTTTTAACTAAAATGTTTGCTGCGTAAGAATTATGCAAAGAGTATTTTTAAAATTAAATGAATAGAGTATGAATCAAGTTAAAGAGAACAACACGGTTAAAGTACATTACACTGGTAAATTGTCTGACGGAAAGGTTTTTGACAGTTCTGAAGGAAAAGAACCGTTAGAATTTACTTTAGGAAAAGGACAGTTAATACCTGGTTTTGAAAATGGGCTAATTGACATGAAATTAAATGAAAAAAAAACCATTACGATTGCAAAAGAGGAAGCGTATGGGGCAATCAATGAAGATTTAAAACAAGAAGTAAAAAGAACTGAACTTCCAGAAGACATAAAACCCGAAGTTGGTATGGGGCTGATTTCTAAATCATCAGATGGTCAAGAAATGAATTTATTGGTAGTTGAAGTCAAAGACGAAAGCATTGTTATAGATGGAAATCATCCTTTAGCAGGTGAAGACCTTACTTTTGATCTTGAAGTGGTAGCAATTTTTGATACTGCAGAGATTATAAATTAAAATAAGTTACTTATTTTTAAAGTACCTGATAGCCTTTGTTAAAACGTTTTTAACAAAGGCTATCAGAATTTATAGGCAGAAAATTATAATTCCCTATTTTTAGGTCTAATACACCAGCAACATTTAATGCTTTTATAATTAATCTGTATTTTCTTCTATGATTAGCCTTATTATTGTTCCATCAACAATTTATTAAAGAATCTTTGTTTTATTTCGAGGCTTGATTCATTTAGATAGGTTACATTTTATGCTTTTTCGAGGTGAAACTTGTAAATACTATTAAAGTAATGATTAATAATATAGGAGCATTTTTATTTTTTGTAGTCAATTTTGAGCAACAAAAAAATTCCACTTATTTTGCTGTTTAGAACTTAAGGATTTAGATTAAATTTATTTCACTTCTTTTTAGTAGT
>NZ_CAXBFR010000071.1:0-13641 GCF_963975005.1 uncultured Flavobacterium sp. | reverse complement strand
TTGTGTGTTGGTAATCAGATAAAGACTCAGTTCCATTAACTATAGTTCCTTCTTTACTATACTCCCACTTCCCTTCAATTGAAGCTTCCTTATCATCATCTTTATTACAAGATACTAACGTTACTGTAGCTACTAAAAATAGCAATACTACTTGTTTAAATTTTTTCATTTTTGTTTTTTTATTGATTAATTCGGACAAATATAAATTAATTTTCTAATAAAAAAATATTTTATTATTATTTTTTTAACATTAAAAAACCTACTTAAGAGTAGGCTTGTTTCGGTATGCATAAAAAAAACTTAACCTATATTTCCAATAGCACAACTTACGTAAGATTTAGCTTTTGAGCTTAAAGAATTTTGCTCACCATCTTCAGGGTAACCAGCTTTTTTTAATGTCTCTTTTACTTTTTCAAGAATAATTTCAGTACAATTTAAAATAACTAAACTGTCCTCTACATAGATATTTAAATTAGAAACTCCTTTTATTCCATTTAATTTATTTGTAATTGTTTTGGCACAACCACCACACTTTAAGTTTTGAACATATATTTTATATTCCATGATATTTTATATTATAACAAATTTATAAAATACAATAATCACAATCTGTAACAAAAGCTACTTATAAATTAAATTATTAGTGAGGCAATTTATCTTTTACGATTCCGTATATAAAATTACCCAAAAGTGCTCCAACTAAAACCACTAAAATCGGAATTATTCCTACTCCCAATAAAACAAATATTGGGCCAGGACAACATCCAACTAATGCCCAACCTAAACCAAACATTATTCCACCGATGATGTATCTAAAAGAGGCTCTTTCTTTGTCTAAAATTTCAATAGTATGTCCTTTATAGTCTTTAATATCTTTTTTCTTTAAAAATCGAATACCAATTACACCAGTAAAAATAGCAGTAAAAATAACACCATACATATGAAAGGATTGAAAGTGAAACATTTCATATATTCTATACCAAGATATGGCTTCTGTCTTGGTTAAAACAATTCCAAATATAAATCCCACAAGTAAAAATCTAAATAATTTCATTTGTTTTTATTTATTTATTTAAGGTCAAATGGTATCTCTTTTCTTTAAAGGTGTTTGTTTGCAACAAACTGATTATTTTAGTCGATTCCATAGTTAAAATAATAAGGGAATTATAAAATAAGACGTAATTAATCCACCAATAAAAAAACCAATTACTGCAATTAATGAGGGCAACTGTAAATTGCTCAATCCAGAAATCGCATGACCTGAAGTACATCCACCGGCATATGGAGTTCCAAAACCAATTAACAAACCACCAATTAATAAGATTGAAAATCCTTTAGGTGTTTGCATAGTTTCCATACTAAATATGGCATCTGGAACAATTTTTCCGTTTGGAGCGTCAATATTTAAGGCTTGTAATTGCTCAATTGTTTTAGGATTAATTTGAACTATATTTTGACTACTTAGAAACTGTGTGGCAAAATAACCTCCTAGAATTGCTCCTAGAACCATGACTAAATTCCATTTTTGTTCTCTCCAATCAAAATCAAAATATTGACTAGCTCTTTTTGCTCCTCCAATTGTGCAAAGGGTTCTTAAGTTAGAAGACATCCCGAATGATTTACCAAAATAAACCAACGACAACATTATCATACCAATTAGAAACCCAGAAATTGACCAGTGCCAAGTTCCATATATAAAATCCATATTTTTAATTTTAAGCAAATATAATTAATGTATTCAATTTCAAATGGAGATATTAATTTTTTTTAATTGTCAGATGATATCGCTTTACTTCTTTCTTGTTGCTTTTTTTATTTCAAAAAACTTTTATTAATAGCGTTTTGATAAACATTTATTACTTTTATAGCGTATTTAATTTAAAAAAGTAAAATGGAAAAGTTTAAAATCGAAGTAAAATGGGCTGTTATTTTTTCAGTAAGCTTGTTAATTTGGATGTATTTTGAAAAAACAATGGGCTGGCATGACGAAAAAGTAAAATTTCAACCTATTTATACTATGCTTTTTGGAGTTATTACTATAATTATCTTTGTTTTAGCATTAGTAGAAAAAAAGAAGAATTATTACCACAATAAAATAGACTGGAAGCAAGGTTTTCTTTCTGGAGCGATACTTTCCTTACTAATAGCTCTCTTAACTCCAGTTGTTTTGTTTATTACATTCGAATATATTTCTCCAGATTATTTTACAAACATTATCAACTATAAAACAGAAAATTCAAAAATGACATTGGAAGATGCCCAAAAATATTTTTCTCTGTCAAATTACATGTATACAAATACTTTTTCAACCTTATCAAATGGAATTGTTGTTAGTGCTATAATTTCATATTTTATAAAATCTAAAGCCAATTAACATGAAAAAATTAATTTTAATTTTCTCAATTATCACTATTACTTCATCTTGTATAAGTACAAAATCAACCATTAAGAATATTGACAATGATGCTATAAGACCTATGATTAAGGATGGAATGTTTGTTTTTACAGAATATGCGAAAGATTCAAAATATGGCGTTGATGCAGATTATCCTGTTAATATTGGACTAATAAGTGAACGATCAGAAGAAAACTTTATCAACTATTTTTTTAAGGGTTTACAAGGACCAAATGGAGAAAATATTGAATTTAAAAAAATTGATACTTGTTGTCCGTTTCCAACTATGCATTCTAATATGGGAGCAGGATTATTATATATGTATGAAGTAAATTTAGAAGGTTCAACCAAAAAACAAACATTCTATTTCAATATATTTGAAAAAGGAAAAATTGTTTGTCCCAAAGGATTTCAAATTAGAAAAATAGAATAAGAAATTAAAATTATCTTAATGTAACATAAGTAACCTTTTAAACTTCGATTAGATGGTTTTTCTTTTTATCTTTGCAACTTCAAAAACAACAAATTATGAACATAAACAATATTCCACAAATAAAGCATACAACTAGTGGTAATTTCTTTCTTTTAGCCGGTCCTTGTGCTATTGAAGGTGAAGAAATGGCAATGAGAATTGCAGAAAAATTAGTATCAATTACTGATAAATTAGAAATTCCATTCGTATTTAAAGGTTCTTTTAAGAAAGCTAATCGTTCAAGAATTGATAGTTTTTCTGGAATCGGTGACGAAAAAGCTTTAAAAATTTTACAAAAAGTTTCTAAAGAATTTGGAGTTCCAACTGTAACGGACATTCATACTAATGAAGACGCTGCAATGGCAGCCGAATATGTAGATATTTTACAAATTCCTGCCTTTTTAGTTCGTCAAACAGATTTAGTTGTAGCTGCAGCCAATACAGGAAAAACAGTAAACTTGAAAAAAGGACAATTCATGAGTCCTGAAAGTATGAAACATGCTGTTCAGAAAGTATTAGATTGCCAAAATGAAAACATTATGGTGACTGATAGAGGAACCATGTTTGGCTACCAAGACATGATTGTAGACTTTAGAGGAATTCCAACCATGCAACAATATGCTTCTACAGTTTTGGATGTAACGCATTCTTTACAACAACCAAATCAAACTGCTGGAGTAACTGGTGGTCGTCCTGATATGATTGAAACAATAGCAAAAGCTGGAATTGCAGTTGGTGTTGACGGAATTTTCATTGAAACACATTTTGATCCTGCAAATGCAAAAAGTGATGGAGCAAACATGTTGCATTTAGATTATTTCGAAAACTTAATGACAAAACTAGTGGCCATTCGTAAAACAGTAAATCAATTTTAATTTTTAATACTATAATGAAGCAATCATTTTTAATGGTTGTACTAACTTTTTGTGTGTTTTCACAGTACACCTTTTCGCAAGAAACAGTCGAAAATCCTGAAAAATACACGGCACATAACAAAGGTAAATTTTATGTTTATTGGGGTGGAAATAGAGAAACTTTTTCTAAATCAGACATCCGTTTTAAAGGAGCAGATTATGATTTTACATTGTATGATGTAGAAGCACATGATAAACCAAAAGGATGGCATACAGATTATATCAATCCCTCAAGAATGACTATTCCTCAAACTAATTTTAGAATGGGTTATTTCATTAACGATCATTACAATATTTCTCTTGGTGTAGTCCACATGAAATATGTAATGTATCAAAACAAAAGAGTTAATTATTCAGGAAATTATCCAAATCCTGGAACATATAACGAAAATCCTATAGGAAACCAATTGACTTTAGATGAACAATTTCTGACTTTTGAACATACTGATGGTTTGAATTATGTTAATACTGAAATTGCCCGTGTAGATGATATTTCAAAATTATTTAAATTGCCTAATACAGATAAGTTTCAAGTCAATACAGTTGGTGCTGTTGGAGTTGGATTATTATTTCCTAAAACAAATGCAAAAGTACTTTCAAAAGACAGACACGATGATTTTCATGTTTCTGGATTTGGAGCTTCTGCTAAAGTGGGATTAAACTTCACATTCTTCAAACACTTTTTTGTACAAACAGAATTAAAAGGGGGTTATATAAATATGAACGATATTAGAACAACTGCTTTAAGTGATGATACTGCAAAACAAAAATTTTGGTTCCTACAACGTATAATTGTTCTTGGTGGTATTTTTAGGATTTAATCCCTTTAAAATAAATAAAAGAATCGCTTTATTAATTTAAAGCGATTTTTTTTATCCAAATTTTAAGAGGTCGTTTCTGTTTTAATTTATAATTAATATTCTTTATATCTTTGTAAATATTACATTTCACTTAATTTTTTAAAAAAATGAGTTTTTTTTCAGCATATCAGAAGTATATTATAATTCTATTTTTTTTATTTACTTGTGTTTTTTTAAAGGCACAAGAAATCAGTATTCCTTTTCGAATTGGAGATAAATTTGGTGTATCAAATCCAAATGGAAAAATGATTATTCCTGCTGTATATGATATTGTAGAACTACAAAGTTATAACCATAACAAATACTTTATTGCTTATAATTTTGTCAATAATTCTGTACTTTCTTCATTGATTATTGGGGACAAAATAATTCTTAAAGATCAAACTTATAAAGATTATTATATGGATAATGATTTGATCAATGCTGTTCGTTATGAATATATAAAAAAATCAAGTTATGATGACAGTAAAAACTTTAAAGATTATCATCATTTATATGATATAAAAGGAAGAGAAATTTTTAAAGAAGACTTTTCATATATAAGTATTGATGATGAAATAGATAAAGATAATAAGTCTAATCTTTTATTAGTAACCACTTATGATGATGATGATGATAAACCATCCCTTTATTTTTTTGATAAGAAAAAACAAAAAATTACTAAATCCATTTTTAAAAATGCTACACAAGTAAATATAACTAGAAATTATGATCGTGATTATAATGATAGAAGCTTAACGTATCAATTTTTTGATACAAGTGGCGTTGGAAAGGAAATTTTGTTAAAACTAGAAAAGGAAACTATTGTAATTGCTTATGAAAAAGTAATTAATCTTGAAGCAGAGAAAAAAATACGCCATTATAATGAATATGATAATATGATTGATGTTCCAATGGAAATAGCTCCTTCACCAATATTAAATTCAGTGGAAGAAAAAATTATTCTAAACGCAAGAAAAATAGAAAAGAAAGGATATTTCTATTATTTACCAAAAAAAATTGAAGAGTTAGATATACATAATTTTAAACTCAGAAAAGACGAATATTTTATCGTGAGTAAAAATGACAAACAAGGTTTATATTCAGTTTACAAAAAAGAATACATCCTGCCTATTGAATATGATGAAATAATTTTTGCAAATTTCGAAGGAAAAAATGGAGGTCATGTTTTGAAAAATGGTGATAAATATGGTGTATATATTTATGATTATCCAAACAATTTAACTATTTCTCCAATCTTTGATAAAATGCCTTTATTAGTCGATTATAATTATTTTGGAAAAGGAATTCCATTATTTAAACTATATGATGAAAATGGAAAATTTTTTTGTTATACTAATGAAGACGGTAAGCTATATTACAAACCTTAATTTTCAATAAAAGAACACTAGTTTATTTAAAAAAAGCCTTTATAATAGATATAATAAAGGCTTTTTTTTCTTAGAGTTTGCTAATAAAATTACTATACAAATCTTTATATTGGTAACCCGAATCCACTCTGTTTTTGGTCAGTTTTTTATATTCTACCAAAGCCCAAAGAATAAATTCTTTCATAAAGTATACATCTTCTTTAGCAATTTCAGGTTGGTATTTTTTTACTAAAACATCTAAAGGTTTTACTTCATCTAATATTTTTTGATATTCTGTATTACTCTCATCATCTAGTAATTCAAAACCGCTTTCGTTAAAGAACCATTCTAATAAGTCGGTGTAAGCATTTTTCTCATTTTCCTTTTCTAACTTTTCAATCTTTGGAAAATATCCTGGAAATAAAGTATGAATCGCATCGCCAATTAAAAATTGAGCAACTGTTGCAGCTCCTTCTTGTTCTCCTTCATAAACTAATTCTACTTTTCCAGTAATTGCAGGAATAATTCCAATAAAATCTGATAATCTTACGGTAGTTTTTTCTTCTCCAGCTAATAAAGCTCTTCGTTCTGCTGTTGAAATTAAATTTTCAAAAGCTGTGATGCTCATTCTTGCAGAAACACCACTTTTAGCATCAATAAACTCACTATCTCTGGCTTCAAAACTTATTTGTTCTAATAAGTCTTTCGCTAAACTTGGTACATAAACAGTTTCTGACTGATTGTCATCCAATTTAGATTCTTGTTCAGTAATAGTTCTTGCAATGCCTATACTTTCGGGATAATGGGTTAATATCTGCGAACCAATTCTATCTTTCAAAGGTGTTACAATGCTTCCTCTATTGGTATAATCCTCTGGATTAGCTGTAAAAATAAATTGCAAATCTAAAGGCATTCTTAATTTAAAACCACGTATTTGAATATCTCCTTCCTGTAAAATATTAAACAAAGCTACTTGAATTCTAGCCTGTAAATCTGGCAGTTCGTTAATTACAAAAATACAGCGATTTGCTCTTGGAATCATTCCAAAATGAATTACTCTTTCGTCAGCATAATTCAGTTTTAAATTCGCAGCTTTTATGGGGTCAACATCACCAATTAAATCGGCAACCGTTACATCTGGAGTAGCTAATTTTTCAAAGAAACGTTCGCTTCTATGCAACCATGTAATTGGTGTTTTATCACCTTTTTCTTCAATTAAATCTTTGGCAAATCTTGAAATTGGATTTAATGGATCGTCATTAATTTCGGAACCTTCCACAACTGGAATATATTCGTCTAAAAGTTCAATCATTTTTCTAGCCAAACGTGTTTTTGCTTGACCACGAAGTCCTAATAAATTAATATTATGTCGCGACAGAATAGCTCTTTCCAACTGAGGAATAACGGTATTTTCAAAACCGTGAACACCTTCAAAAGTAACATCACCTGCCTTTATTTTGTTGCGCAAATTAGTTCTTAATTCGTCTTTTATATTTTGAGATTTGTATCCTGATTTTTTTAATTCTCCTAATGTTTTTATGTCTTTCATATATAATTTTATAAAGTGTGCGTATTTTTTTTTATTTTTTGGAACACAGATTTAAGAAATTTTAAAAATCTATGTAATTTTTAAATTGTGAAAACTATCGAATCTTCTTCTTCCTATTGGTTTCATAATCTTGAAAAATCATTTCCCCTAAACCTTTTAAACCCGTATAAAATGCTTTTCCTTGATTAGCTTCAGTAAAATGATTCACAAATTGTTGCAAATAAGGATCTTTGGCAATCATAAACGTAGTAATTGGAATATGTAATTTTCTAGCTTGAGCAGCTTGATTGTAGCATTTATCAACAATGTATTGATCTAAACCGTTACTGTTCATGTAATATTCACCATTTTTCTCCCGAACACAACTTGGTTTTCCATCAGTAATCATGAAAATTTGTTTGTTGGTATTTCGTTTTCTTCTTAAAATATCCATCGCTAATTGCAATCCAGCTACAGTATTAGTGTGATAAGGTCCAACTTGCAAATAAGGTAAATCTTTAATTTTAATCGTCCACGCATCGTTTCCAAAAACTAAAATATCTAAAGTGTCTTTTGGATATCGTGTTGTGATAAGTTCGGCTAAGGCCATCGCTACTTTTTTGGCAGGAGTAATTCGGTCTTCGCCATAAAGAATCATGCTGTGTGAAATATCAATCATCAAAACCGTGCTCATTTGCGATTTATGGTGACTTTCCTCTACAATCAAATCGCGTTCCGTTAGCATAAACTCTCCTACCCCATTATTGACTTGAGCGTTTTTAAGACTTTCGGTTAATGAAATTTGTTCGACTGAATCTCCAAAATTATATTCCCGAAAATCACCTGTTTGTTCATCTCCTTTTCCAGATTGTTTTGATTTGTGATTTCCTGATGCTGATTTTTTAAGATTGCCGAAAATTTGATCTAAAGCCGATTGACGAATAGCTCTTTCGGTTTTAGAAGTAATTCCCATTCCACCTGTTCCGTCAGGTTTTAGTTCTTCTCTGATATATCCTTTTTTCTTTAAATCTTCTATAAAATCATCAATTGTGTAATCTGGAGTAGTTAATTTGTATTCCATATCCAAATTACGTAACCAATCAATAGCTTCATCAAAATCTCCAGAAGTATGGATTATTAATTCTTTAAAAATAGTAAATAACTTATCGAATGGTGATTCGTAAGGTGCTTCATAATTTTTAAAATAGAATCCTGATTTGTTCACTTTATTCATAGGTATAAAATTAAGAATAAATGATCAAAGTAAATTATAACGAGTATTAATGTTTAGTTAAAGATATAAGGCCTTGACTTCCAATAAAACCTCATTTAAAACTTTATTGTCAATGCTTTTTAGGTTAACATATCGCAATGAAGCAACCAATTTCCTGTCTTTATCAATCATTTTATCTTTATGTCTTTTTAAAAGATGCCCTTTCATAAAACACAAATCAATGGCATTTTCTTTTTTTAGTACATTTAGATAACAAAATGGTTTCTTCTTATAATAATAAAATGGCATATGCCATTTAAAAAGCAATTCAACTTCAGGAATAACCTGTTCAACAACAGCAAATAAATGCAAGATTATAGCTTGATAATGTTCAGGTTGTTTTAAGATGTATTCTTCAGCTGGTTTCATTTTTTATTGTTTTACTTCTACTTGATTGGGTTTTTTACGAATAAGTTTATTGCTATATTTAAATAACAAAAAAGCTAAAAAACTAGCAATTACAATTATTACAACCTGCCCTAAAACATAACCAGTTTCTTCACTTCTACTTACTACGTCTACTGGAATTTTTCCTGAAATCATACTATAAATTGTTCTAGCAATAGCTACAAAAATGTATAAACTCATTCCTTTTAATATGTATCCTAAAATTTTCATTTTTCTTTTTTTTCAAAAATAGTCAAAAAAAATAGTTCATCATTGAAAAATATTTATTTACTTTGCAATTCAAAGTACTTTATAATGGAAAACGAAAAATATCTTCAAGACATTGCCGAAATAAAAAACATGATGAACAAATCTTCTCGTTTTTTATCATTGAGTGGTTTATCCGGAATTTTAGCTGGTTTTTATGCTTTAATTGGAGCTTTTTTAGCAAACAACATTATTAAATACACTTATGATTCAAGATACGTCATCGTTCGTGGTAAAATGAACAATACTTCTACCGAAAGTGCTATCAACCAACTATTTATTATTGCTGCAATTGTCGTAATTTTATCTATTATAACAGGAATTATTTTAAGTTCTGCAAAAGCTAAAAAATTAGGAGAAAGTCTTTGGGATGTTTCTTCTAAACGATTAGTTATTCAGTTTTCGATTCCATTAATCTCGGGTGGTTTGTTTGCATTAGCCCTACTTTATCAAGGATATTACGGATTAATTGCTCCAGTTACTTTAATTTTTTACGGTTTAGCCTGCGTAAATGCTAGTAAGTATACTTTAGGTGATGTGAAATATTTAGGATTAACCATGATATTTATTGGATTAATTTCAACGTTCTTTATTGGATATGGATTATTTTTCTGGGCAATAGGATTTGGATTTTGTCACATTGGATATGGATATGTGATGTATCGAAAATATGATAGGAAATAAACTATTTGTGATAGAATAAATCCAACCTTATAACCTTTTAAACTTATAAACATTTAACCTAAAACAGATACTGAAACAAGTTCAGCATAAAAATGAAAAACATCATACAAAACATAAACAAAGCATTTGATCACAGGATTCGTCTTGGGATTATGTCTGTTTTGATGGTCAATGAAAGTGCTGATTTCTCAACTTTAAAAGAATTATTAGGTGTTACTGACGGAAATTTGGCCAGTCACGCAAAAGCATTGGAAAGCGAAAATTATATTACAGTCGAAAAACAATTTATTGGAAAAAAACCAAATACCAGTTATATCGCAACCAAAGAAGGACGAATTGCCTTTAAAAATCATATTGAAGCCCTTGAAAAATTAATCTCAAAATCATAAAACCTTTTTTTTATCCATTTACTTTGAAATTCAAAGTACTTTTAATAAACAACATTAACGTAAAACATCGAAAGATGTTGAAATAAATTCAACATGAAATGAAAGAAATCATCATCGAAAAATTGTACAAAATCGTAAAAGTTCCTTATGAATTTTTATTCAAAAATGCTTCTCCTTGGGAAGTTAGTATTTCAGATTTTATTAATCTTCCTGAAGAAAGTTTAGGATTTCATTTAGGTTGTTTTTTACTGAAATATAACCTTGAACCACAGCCAAAACTTGAAGAACACGACATCTATCATGTGTTAACTGATACTGGAGTTTTAGTAACAGATGAAATTAACATGCAGTTTTATTTATTAGGAAACGGTAAAAAATCACCTTTTGTATTTATGGTTATTGCAACTGGACTTCTCTTCTATCCTTTTAGAATCAAAACTTATATAGAATCTTATAAAAAAGGCAAAAAAGCTCATCAATTCTATCATTTAGATTTTTTAAAAATGTTGCCTATTCCATTAAAAACTATAAAATCAACTTTTAATATTCATTAATTATGCAAACTATTTTTCACTTGTATCAGTCGAACAAAAGGCTTAATAATTTATTATTCGCTTTTGGATTTTTTTGTCTTTGCTTATCGTTAATTCGTATCAAAATGACTACTTCAATATTCTTGATGTTTCTGATTTGGAATTTATTTTTAGCTGTAATTCCGTTTCTTTTGACAAGTTATTTAAAAACTAGGAATCTATTCGATAACAAATTCAAAAACGGAATAATCGTTTTAACTTGGTTGTTGTTCTTACCCAATTCATTTTACATCATAACAGATTTTGTGCATTTATCTTTATCGAATTCTTATACTTTTTGGTATGATTTATTATTGATTAGTTCTTATTCAACTCTTGGATTTTTATTAGGAATCATATCCTTACAAGATTTTGAAAAATCAATTTCATCAAAGTTCAGTTCCTTGATAACATCAATTTTACTTTTTAGCATTACAATCTTATCAGGTTTCGGAATTTATTTAGGTAGAATTCTTCGCTATAACAGTTGGGATATTTTTAAAAATCCGATAGACTTATTTACTGATTTATTGAACATTTTCTTAACAACAAAGTCATTAGGATTTTCAATCTTATTTGGTTGTTTCATCTATTTCATTTTTCAAGTTTCAAATTATTTTACAATAACTATTAATCAATAATATCATGGAAGAAATATTAAAAAACCCGTTTTATCAAAAAAATTATATTCCCATTTTATCCTTTACAATTGGGACAATCCTATTGTCATTATATGCAATAACTAAAATTAATATGTTACCAATTATTGGACTTTTCTATGTCTATTTAGCACTATTTATTAATTTTTGTTATCTAATTGCTATGATAATTCTACACTTCATTGAAAAGCGAAATAATCAAGAAACATTAATAAGAATAGGAATTGCCTTATGTAATATTCCAATTACTCTTTTCTATATGTATTTAGTTTTTAACGTAATACATTAACCACAAAACCTTATAAACTTTTAAACACATAACCTTTTAACCTTATTAAAATCATGGAAAATCAAACACAATTACCACAACAAAAGCCTTCGTTTTTTCAATCTAACACAGCCAAAATGATTCTGGTTGGCTTACTTTGCTTATTCTTATTAATTCCGTTAGAACTAGTCAAAGGTTTAATTTCTGAACGTTCACAACGTAAAAAAGACATGACCCAAGAAGTCAATACACTTTGGGGTTCAGATATTAAATTTTATGGACCCATTTTAAGTGTTCCTTATTACGGAATTGAAACTACGGAATATGTTGATGCCAATTCTCAACGTTCAACACAATCAAAAAGAGTTATAAAAACAGCTTATTTTTTTCCAGAAACATTAAATAATTCTTCCGTAATTAAGAAAAGTAAGCCTTTAAAAAGAGGTTTGTATGAAAATGTAGTATTTACTTCTACAATGGATTTTGATGGAAACTTCACCAAGCCTAATTTTGAAAAACTAAATATTGCTCCCGAAAATATCATTTGGGAAAAAGCAGCTGTTATCATCAACACTACTAATTTAAAAAGCATTAAAAGTGATTTGAATATCACTTTGAACAGTACTAAATATGCAATCGAATCAAGTAATCTAAAAGTGTCTTCAAAATTTGGAACCTTAAAATCGGATAGTTTTAATTTTAACGAACTTCAAAAAGAAGGTGCAATCAATTTTAAATTTCAAATGAAGTTCAACGGAAGTGAAAGTGTTCAATTTATTCCGATTGGAAAAACAACCAATATCAAATTAGATTCTGATTGGGATTCACCAAGTTTAATTGGAAGTTTTGCTGCCAATGAAGAAAATAAAAAAATTGATAGTACAGGATTTCATGCAGAATGGAAAGTTTTAGAAATAAACAGACCTTTTTCGCAACAATATGAAGAACAAATGCCTAATTTAAATGAGTATTTGTTTGGTGTAAAGTTATTAGAAACCGTGGATCAATACCAACAAAACGAAAGAGCTTCAAAATATGGTTTTTTGGTAATTGGATTAACGTTTTTAGTGTTCTTCTTGATTCAATCGATTAGTAAAATCAACATACATATTTTTCAATATACTATGATTGGTTTGGCTCTAGTGATGTTTTATACCTTATTGATTTCGATTACGGAACATTCTACTTTTTCGATAGCCTATATAATTGCTGCCATTGGAGTTATTGTGATGATAGTACTCTACTCTATTTCGATATTAAAAGATAAAAAGTTTCCAATGTTTATCGGAATTTCATTGACGGCATTATATACTTTCATTTTTGTAATTATTCAATTAGAAGATTATGCATTATTAGTAGGAAGTATTGGATTATTTGCCATTTTAGGAGCAGTAATGTATTTCTCTAAAAAGATTGACTGGAATAGTTAATTAGATTTTCGGATATTGGATAATTAGATAAAAAAAACCACAGATTCACAGATTTTATTCTTTGAATTTGTGGTTTTAATTTTTAAAAAAATCCATTAAAATAATCGCAACCGTTGTTAAAACCATCACGATTAATAAGATTGTAAAATATAACTTTTGGACCTTTTTATTTTCTTTATAATCATATGAAGGAA
>NZ_CAXBFR010000070.1:0-13923 GCF_963975005.1 uncultured Flavobacterium sp. | reverse complement strand
CACAACTGATTTCCTTCAAATGAAGCGTTATTTAAAAAGAAAACTTTCTTACGGTGAATTCAAAAAACCTTCTGTAAGATGGACTACTTTAGTAATTACAAAAGTGATTTATTTTTCAATATGGTTAGCAATTCCAATGGTAATAGGAATTGTTTGGTGGAAAGTTTTATTAGGATTTGTTGTTATGCATTATACAGCTGGAGTTATTTTAAGTGTTGTTTTCCAATTAGCACATGTTGTTGAAGATACAATTACTCCTTCTCCAAGTGAAGAGGGAACAATGGAAAATACTTGGGCTATTCACCAATTGTTTACAACTGCTAACTTCGCTCCTAAAAACTGGTTAGTAAATTATTATACTGGTGGTTTAAACCATCAAATTGAACATCACATTTTTCCACATATTAGTCATATACATTATGATAAAATTGCAAAAATTGTAAAAGAAACAGCTTTGGAATATGATTTACCTTATTATGAATTTAAAACCATGAGAGGTGCTCTTTACTCGCACTTTAAACATCTAAAAGATTTAGGAAAAAAACCTCAATTAGCATAAACATCTGGACGCGATTAATTTCGCGTCTCTTTATTTAATATCATCAACACAATGAACAATCCACTTTCAGACAGAATTAACAAATTATCAACTTCTCAAACCTTAGCTATGGCTGCTTTGGCAAGAGAATTAAAATCACAAGGTAAAGACATTATCAGTTTAAGTTTAGGTGAACCTGATTTCAACACACCTGATTTTATAAAAGAAGCTGCAAAAAAAGCAATCGATGAAAATTATTCAACCTATTCTCCAGTTGATGGATATATGGATTTGAAAGAAGCAATATGTAGAAAATTCAAAAGAGACAACGATTTAGAGTATAAACCTTCTAATGTTGTAGTTTCTACAGGTGCAAAACAATCGTTATATAACATTGCGCAAGTTATGCTAAACGATGGTGATGAAGTAATTTTACCAGCTCCTTATTGGGTTTCTTATTATGAAATCGTAAAAATGGCTGGAGGAATTCCTGTTGAAGTGCCAACAACTATTGAAAGTGATTTTAAAATCACCCCAGAACAATTAGAAAAAGCGATTACACCAAAAACAAAAATGATTTGGTATAGTTCTCCATGTAACCCAAGTGGTTCTGTTTTTAACCGTGAAGAGTTAACGGCTTTATCAAAAGTAATTCTAAACCAAAAACAAGAAATTTATGTAGTTTCTGATGAAATTTACGAACATATCAACTTCTCAGGAACATTTTGCAGTATAGCTTCAATTCCAGATATGTTTGAAAGAACTATTACAGTAAATGGAGTTGCAAAAGCATTTGCAATGACAGGTTGGAGAATTGGTTATATTGGAGCTTCTGAAATTATAGCAAAAGCTTGTACAAAAATGCAAGGACAAGTAACTTCTGGAGCAAATTCTATTGCTCAAAGAGCTACAATTGCAGCTGTTGATGCTGATCCAAAAGTATTAAATGAAATGGTTTCAGCTTTTAAAAGCAGAAGAGATTTAGTAGTTGGATTAATTAAAGAAATTCCAGGATTAAAAATCAATTCACCTGAAGGAGCATTTTATGTTTTTCCAGATGTCTCTGAATATTTCGGAAAAACATTAAGAGGAACAGAAATTAAAGATGCAAACGATTTTGCCATGTATTTACTTTCTGAAGCTAATGTTGCAACAGTAACTGGTGAAGCTTTTGGAAATGCAAACTGTATTCGTTTTTCTTATGCAACGAGCGAAACACAATTAATAGAAGCATTACGAAGAATTAAAGAAGTATTAGCATAAACATATATTTGCCTCAAGGAAACTTGGGGCTTTTTTATTACAAAAAAATGAACAAAAAAATACTACTATTAGGTTCAGGTGAACTAGGAAAAGAATTTGTAATTGCAGCACAACGAATTGGACAAACGGTTATTGCAGTTGATAGCTATGAAAATGCTCCAGCAATGCAAGTAGCTCATGGTTTTGAAGTCATCAATATGCTTGATGGTTCTGAATTAGACAGAATCGTAGCTAAACACCAACCTGATTTTATTGTTCCAGAAATTGAAGCTATTCGAACAGAACGTTTTTATGATTATGAAAAGCAAGGAATAACAGTTGTTCCTTCTGCAAAAGCTGCAAATTTTACAATGAATAGAAAAGCTATTCGTGATTTAGCCGCTAAAGATTTAGGTTTAAAAACAGCAAATTATCGTTATGCAACAACTGCAGATGAATTACAAAAAGCTGTTGAAGAAGTCGGAATGCCTTGTGTAGTAAAACCATTAATGAGCTCGTCTGGAAAAGGTCAGTCTACAATCAAAACTAATGAAGATATTACAAAAGCATGGAATTATGCTGTTGAAGGTTCTCGTGGTGATGTAGTTGAAGTAATTGTGGAAGCCTTTGTGAATTTTCATTCTGAAATTACTTTATTAACGGTTACCCAAAACAACAACCCTACTCTTTTCTGTGCTCCAATAGGCCACAGACAAGAACGTGGTGATTATCAAGAAAGTTGGCAACCTGCAAGAGTTTCAGACAAAGATTTATTTGAAGCACAAGACATGGCTGAAAAAGTTACGGAAGCCCTTGGTGGCGCTGGACTTTTTGGTGTAGAATTTTTCTTGACTGATGAAGGTGTTTATTTCTCTGAATTATCACCAAGACCTCATGATACTGGAATGGTAACTTTAGCTAATACTCAAAATTTCAATGAATTTGAATTACATCTTCGTGCTATTTTAAGTTTGCCTATTGCAGAAATTACTCTAGAAAAAAATGGAGCAAGTGCTGTAATTTTAGCTTCTGAAAATTCAAACCATCCAACATTTACAGGAATTGAAAATGTAGCTTGTTTGCCAAAAACAGATTTTAGATTATTCGGAAAACCTACTTCTAGACCTTATAGAAGAATGGGGGTCGTTTTATCGTATGATTCTTTAGAAACTCCTATTGAAGAAATTGTGGAAAGAGCAAAAGAAACAGCAAAATTGGTAACTGTAATTAAATAAAAAGAAATAAACTAAACGTTTTCTTGATTCAATTTTTTAATAACTTTTGCAGGATTTCCAACTGCCATTGAATTATCTGGAATATCTTTTGTTACCACAGAACCAGCTCCAATAACACATCCATTCCCAATTTTCACTCCTGGACAAATGGTTGTGTTTCCTCCAATCCAACAATCATTACCTATTGAAACTGGTTTTGAAATTTCCTTAAGTCTACGTTCTTTTGCATTTAATGGATGTGTCGCTGTATAAATATGGACACCTGGACCAATTAAAGCGTTATCTCCTATTTCAACTTTCATTTCGTCTAAAACCACACAATTTATATTAAAATATACATTTTCACCTAAGTGTAAATTGTATCCATAATCACAATGAAAAGGTGGTTCAATATATAGTCTTTTGTGTGCATTTGGCATTAAACTGTGAAGAATATTTCTTGCATTACCGTTCATAACATATTCTGTTACATTCAAACGATGAAGAAGTTTTTTTGCATGTAAACGTTCAGCAACAAGCTCTTTATCGTCAGCATAATAGCTTTCACCTGCAAGCATTTTTTCCTTTTCTGTTTTCATTGCTTCTGTTTTCATCTATCAAATATAACGTTTCTATTAAATTATATAGTACTTTTGATATAATGCAATTGATCATTCAAAATATAGAAAAAATAGTTTCGCTTTCTCAACAAGAAAAAGAATTGATTTTGTCTAAAATTGAAATTCAGCAATACAAAGCCAAAACCGTTTTATTAAATGCTGGTGAAATTTGCAAACATTCCTATTTTGTAAATTCTGGTATATTAAGAAGCTTCAATATTAACGACAATATTGTTGAGCACGTTTTACATTTTGCTTGCGAAGGTTGGTGGATTGGAGACATGTATAGTTTACTTTCTCAAAAACCTGGAAATTTATTCATTGAAGTTAATGAAGATGCAGAAGTTGCTATACTTTCAAAAGAAAACCAAGATGAATTATATTATAAAATTCCAAAATTAGAACGCTTTTTTAGAATTCTAACCGAAAATTCATTAGTAGCACATCAAGAACGTTTAATGGATAATTTAAGTTTATCAGCCGAAGAACGTTTTGAAAAATTTTGTTCAAAATATCCAACATTAATTCAACGCATACCTCAAAAACAAATTGCTTCATATATTGGTGTTACACCTGAATTTTTCAGCAAGATGAAAGCTAAAATGTTGAAGAAATAATTTCTTAATCTAGGTTAAGTGCTTGTAATCTATTCCTAACGTAAATTTGTATCATAATAATTACTAAATTTACAATAAGATGAAAAATACAGTTTTACATAAAGCAAACACTAGAGGAAATGCAAATCATGGTTGGTTAAATGCTTTTCATAGTTTCAGTTTTGGAAGTTGGTACAATCCAGAGAGAGTTCAATTTGGAACTTTAAGAGTTTTAAATGATGACACAATTGCAGCTGGAATGGGTTTTGGTACTCATCCTCATGATAATATGGAAATCATTACTATTCCGTTAGAAGGCGATTTAGCACACAAAGACAGTATGGGAAATGCAGCTACCATAAAAACTGGTGATGTACAAGTTATGAGTGCTGGAACTGGAATTCAACATTCTGAATTTAATCCAAATCCTGATTTACAAACTAAATTATTTCAAATTTGGTTGTTTCCAAAAACTCGTGATGTAGAACCAAGGTATCAACAAATTACTTTAGATAAATCGTTAGAAAAAAATGATTTTGCTCAAATATTATCTCCAAACGCAGATGATGCTGGAGTTTGGATTCATCAAGATGCTTGGTTTTATTTAAGTGATTTTGATGGCAATTTTTCTAAAAAACTTACGCTTAAAAAAGAAGGAAACGGATTTTATATCATGAACATTGAAGGAGAAATCGAAGTAAATGGTGAAAAACTAGAACAAAGAGATGCAATAGGAATTTGGGAAACTTCTGAATTAGAAATAAAAGCAAATACAAAAGCAAAATTTTTAATAATGGAAATTCCAATGGAAGTTTAAGAATGTGCTCAGTGTTCAGTTAGGAGTATTCAGTCGTAGTTTAAATTAAAAAAAAATGGAAGTACAATTAAATATAAACGATAAAAATGGTTTTTTCTACATAGAAGTTAATGGAAAAACAGAAGCTAAAATGACTTTTGTATTTGCAGGTGAAGATAAAATTATAATTGACCACACAGAAGTAAACGAAGGGAATAATGGAAAAGGCTTTGGTAAAATGATGGTTGCAAAAGCTGTTGAATTTGCTAGAGAAAAGAATTTAAAAATAATTCCGCTTTGTCCTTTTGTAAAAAGTTTGATTGAAAAAACACCTGAATTTCAGGATATTTTATAACTTAAATATAGTAGCTATGAATCCAAAAGACATTACAAAAGAATATACAAACGGTGAAGTTACTGTTGTATGGCAATCTGGAAAATGCACACATTCTGGAAATTGCGTAAAAAACAATCCTGATGTATTTCAGCCCAAAGAAAAACCATGGATTAAAATTGATGCCTCGACTTCAGAAAAGATAATTGAAACAGTAAAAAAATGTCCTTCTGGAGCTTTATCATACTATAAAACCAAAAATAATGACTAAAAAAATAATTGCCTTTGGAGGATCTTCTAGCAAAAATTCAATCAATAAAAAATTAGCTACTTATACTTCAAGTTTATTTCAAGATGCAACTGTAGAAATTTTGGATCTAAATGATTTTGAAATGCCTGTTTTTTCAGTAGACAAAGAAGAAAATGGTTTCCCTAAAGAAGCTCAAAATTTCTTGGATAAAATGGAAGAAGCAGATTTACTAGTTGTTTCATTAGCCGAACACAATGGCGCTTACACTGCTTCATTTAAAAATATTTTAGATTGGACTTCTAGAATAAACGGAAAAGTTTTTCAAGGCAAAAGAATGTTATTAATGGCAACTTCTCCTGGTGCTCGTGGTGGACAATCTGTTCTAGACATCGCAAAAGATAGATTTCCAAGACATGATGCTGCTTTAGTAGGCACATTTTCTTTACCCAGTTTTTACGAAAATTTTGATAAAACTAACGGCATTATTAATCCTGAACTAAAAAACAACCTATTAGACATAATAAAATCAATTGATTTATAATTTCTTAATCTAGGTTAAGTGATAAGCTAACTATCTAGTTGTAAATTTGTAGTCTTATTATAAATCATTTAAAAAACATATATTATGGCAACTACAAAATGGGCAATTGACCCAACACATTCAGAAATTGGTTTTAAAGTAAAGCACATGATGTTTACCAATGTTTCAGGAAAATTTGACACCTATAACGGGACGATAGAAACAGAAGAAAACGATTTTACAACAGCAAAAATTTCATTCTCAGCTGATATAGACTCCGTTGATACAAGAAACACAGACAGAGACAATCACCTAAAAAGTGGTGATTTTTTTGATGCTGAAAACCATCCAAAATTAACTTTTACAGGTAAATCTTTTACTAAAGTAAGTGAAAACCAATATGAATTAACTGGTGATTTAGCTATAAAAGGAACTTCAAAAGAAGTGAAATTTCCTGTAGAATTTAGTGGATTAATGCAAGATCCTTGGGGAAATACCAAAGTGGGATTAAATATTGAAAGCAAAATTAACCGAAAAGATTGGGGACTAAATTGGAATTCAGCTTTAGAAACTGGTGGAGTTTTAGTAGGTGAAGAAGTAAAACTTATCATTGATTTACAACTGGCCAAAGCATAATTTTACCATTCAAAAACATACAACCTTACAGATTTTAGTATTTGTAAGGTTTTTTTATGTTGAAAAAGTTTAATTTTGCAGAGGTTTTGATTTTAACTTTTAAACTCATAACCTTTTAAACTTTTAAACTCAAAAACATGAAAGCATACGTATTTCCTGGTCAAGGAGCACAATTCTCAGGAATGGGAAAAGACTTATATGAAAATTCGGCATTAGCCAAAGAGCTATTTGAAAAAGCAAACGATATTCTAGGTTTCAGAATCACAGACATTATGTTTGAAGGAACTGCTGAAGAATTAAAAGAAACGAAAGTAACCCAACCAGCTGTATTTTTACATTCAGTTATCTTAGCTAAAACTTTAGGTGATGATTTTAAACCTGAAATGGTTGCAGGTCACTCATTAGGTGAATTTTCAGCATTAGTTGCCAATGGAGCATTATCTTTTGAAGATGGATTAAAATTAGTTTCACAAAGAGCTTTGGCTATGCAAAAAGCATGTGAAATTAAACCTTCAACAATGGCTGCTGTTTTAAACTTAGATGATAAAATTGTAGAAGACATTTGTGCTTCAATTGATGGAATTGTTGTAGCTGCAAATTATAACTGTCCTGGTCAATTGGTAATTTCTGGAGAATACAAAGCTGTTGAGGAAGCTTGTGAAAAAATGAAAGAAGCTGGAGCAAAACGTGCTTTAATTTTACCTGTTGGTGGAGCTTTTCATTCTCCAATGATGGAACCTGCAAGGGAAGAATTGGCAGCAGCTATTGAAGCAACAACTTTTTCTACTCCTATTTGTCCAGTTTATCAAAATGTAACGGCAAGTGCTGTTTCTGATGCTGAAGAGATTAAGAAAAACTTAATCATTCAATTAACGGCTCCAGTTAGATGGACACAATCTGTACAACAAATGATTGCTGATGGAGCTACAAGTTTTACAGAAGTTGGCCCAGGAAAAGTGTTGGTTGGATTAGTTGGAAAAATTAATAAAGACGCTGAAACGCATTCTGCTTAATTAATTTTTTCTAAAGAAATGATTAAATTCATTATCTTTGATAGTCAAATTGATTGATTATGAAAAATTTATTTTTTTATTTAGTACTGTTTTTTACTGTTATTACTAATGCCCAAACAGTTGCTGAGCTAGACCTTACTTTTAATAATAATCCTAATTTAACAGGAGATGGAATTGGCGCTCCTTATGGAAATGTTTATACTTCTGCAAAACAATCAGATGGTAAAATTCTTATTGGTGGTGATTTTTGGAAGTATAATGGCATTGATTGTACCGGAATAATAAGATTAAATACTGATGGCTCAATAGATAACAGCTTCAATATCATTATAAACGGCATAAACGGTAACAACTCTATATATTCAATAAATATTCTATCTGATGGAAAGATAATAATTGCAGGAAATTATGGAATTAAAAGATTAAACTCAGATGGATCTATTGATTCAACTTTTAATTTATCTATGACTTCTGGTGGATATATAAAGACTTCGACAATTCAACCAGATGGTAAAATATTGATAGGAGGTAGTTTTACTGCTTATAATAATATTTCTACTTACAGAATTGCAAGATTAAATACAGACGGTTCACTAGATACAAACTTTAACGTTGGTGGTTTAGGAGCACAATACGGAATTACAGGAAGTAGTAACGAAACTATTGTAAAAAACATTAAGTTACAAGCAGATGGAAAAATAATAGTGATTGGTAACTTTACAGCCTTCAATAGTACTATTAGAAACCATATAGCAAGATTAAACAATGACGGATCAATTGATTTAAGTTTTAATTCTGAAATAGGATTTGGATTTCAATCTAATCAATATGTTAATGCTAATTCAATTTCTATACAACCAGATAACAAAATCATTGTAGGAGGTCAGTTTATAACCTACAATAATTCTCCTGCTAAAGGTCTTGTAAGAATTAATAGCGATGGAACAATTGACAATACATTTAATATTGGAAATGGATTCGCGCTGTTAGGTACTTATCCAAGTGGAAACACTTTTTTATATCCTGGTTACGTAATCGCAACTGAAATTCAATCTGATGGGAAAATATTAATTGGTGGTCGCTTTACTAAAATTGATCAAATTTCCATAAAGAATCTTGCAAGGTTAAATTCAGATGGCACACTAGATTCATCATTTCTTAATATTTATGGCCCAGAAGACTATAATATTAATTACAACAACCCTTTGAACAACGAAGTGTCAAAAATATCATCCTTATTAATATTATCTAACCAAAGTATTTTGATTGGTGGTAACTTTAATTATTATAATTACACCGAATTTGGCAGAATCGCAAAACTAAATAATAATGGTACAGTTGATTTTGATTTTAACAAAAATAATGGCCCTACTAATTCTGTATTTTGTACAAAAATTCAGTCTGATGGAAAAATAATAATTGGAGGGAATTTTTCAAGATATAATGGAAATGACCAAAGAGGTATCGTGAGAGTAAATATAGATGGAAGTACTGATACAAGTTTCAATATTGGACGTGGAATAATAAATTCAAGCACATTCCTTTCATGGAGCAATATTGCTTATGTTAAATCAATAATCATTCAACCAGACAATAAAATTATAATTGGTGGTTTATTTAATATATTTGACAATACGCCTAAAAATTTAATTGTAAGATTAAATACTGATGGCTCAATTGATGATACTTTCAACCCTTTTTTGCCTTCAATTTATCAAATTAATGATTTAATTCTTCAGCCTGATGGAAAAGTAATTGTAAAAAGTAACAATAAGTTATTTCGATTAAATTCTGATGGTTCAAATGATGCTATTTTTAATCACATCACTTTGTATAATAGCAGTGGCACAATAAATTACTTCAACAAAACAATTGCACTTAAAAACGATGGAAAAATCATTTATTCTGATGGAAATAGTATAAAAAGCTTAAACACTGACGGATCAATTGATTCAAGTTTTAATGTTATTACAACTTCAAGTGGAGTTACATCTATAGAAATTCAACCGGACGGAAAAATAATTGCTGCTGGAGATTTCACGAGTGTAAATAATGTTAACGTGTATAAAATTGCACGTTTCAATTCTAATGGGACTCTCGATGTAACTTTTTTTCCAAATAATTTTTATATTAGCAACAGGATACTCACAACAAAAACACTAAGTAATGGCAAAATATTATTAGGTTATGATACTAATGAATCATTATTATTATTAAATAGCAATGGTAGTCTTGATTCAAATTTTAATACTGGAACTGGTTTTGGTTACGGGTTATTCGATTATAGAAAATCTATTTATGATATAAACATACAAGTCGATAATAAAATCTTAGTTGGTGGATCATTTACATCTTATAATGGTATCAAACAGAATAGAATTTTAAGATTAAACAATTCAGGCAGTTTAACTAATGATTTATTCAATTCTTCAAACGAAATTTCTTTATATCCAAATCCAACAAATCATTTATTAAACATTGATGTTCCTGATAATTTTGAAGTTAAATCTATAAATATTATAAATCAAATTGGCCAAACTATTATTAACCAAAATGAAAACTATAAATCTATTGATGTTTCTACTTTAAGTAATGGTATCTATTTCATAAAAATAAATAGTGAAAATGGAACTATTACAAAGCAATTTATTAAAAATTAATAAAGAAGCGGAAACGCATTCTGCATAACAAATAAATCTTAAAAAACTCCGATAGAAATATCGGAGTTTTTTTTGGCTATCTTTGTAAAAAGAATGCAGTATTTATGAATTTAGATTTACGAACTGTAAACGTTACACGATACATAACACCACTTCGCGAAGGTGGTTCGCTACCTGCATTAGCTGAAGCTGATGATGATTTTAAATATGTTTTAAAATTTCGTGGTGCAGGACATGGTGTAAAAGCACTTATTGCTGAATATTTAGGAGGTCAAATTGCAAAATATTTGGGTTTACCAATTCCTGAATTAGTATTTGCTAACTTGGATGAAGCTTTTGGAAGAACAGAAGCCGATGAAGAAATTCAAGATTTATTGAAATTTAGTCAAGGTTTAAACTTAGGATTACATTTCTTATCTGGAGCTTTAACTTATGATGCAGCGGCAAATGATTGTGAGGCTACTTTAGCTTCAAAAATAGTATGGTTAGATGCTTTTATCATAAATGTTGACAGAACTTTTAAAAACACCAATTTATTGATTTGGAAAAAAGAACTTTGGTTGATTGATCATGGTGCTTCATTCTATTTTCATCATTCTTGGACAAATTGGGAAGCAACTGCAAAAACACCATTTGCTCTTATTAAAGATCATGTTTTATTACCTAAAGCATCGAAATTAGACGAAGTTCATGCTGAATTTACATCAAAATTAAATGACACAATATTAAAAGAAATTGTAAATCAAATTCCTGAAGATTGGTTGCATTGGGAAGACCAAAGTATTTCACCAAATGAAATTAAAGAAGTTTATTTTCAGTTTTTAAGCATACGATTACAAAACTCAGAATTATTTTTAAAACAAGCGCAAGATGCACGAAAAACACTTATATGATTATGCTGTAATTCGTGTTGTACCAAGAGTTGAACGCGAAGAATTTGTAAACATTGGTTTGATGCTTTATTCGAAGCGTCAAAAATATTTGCGCATTAAATATCAAATTCCAACTAAAAAAATTCAAGCTTTTTGTACTGATTTTGATTTAGAAATACTTAAAGTCAACCTTGAAGCACTTGTAAATATCTGCGAAGGCAAAAAAGAAGGTGGACCAGTTGCTCAATTTGAAAAAGATGAACGTTTCAGATGGATAACTGCTATAAAAAGTTCTAGCATTCAAACATCAAGACCACATTCTGGGTTTAGCGATAATTTAGATCAAACATTTGAAAAATTATATAACGAATTAGTAGAATAAACAATATGCATAGCAATTTAGAGAAAGTGCTTAAAGAACAAAAAAACGTAAAAGTCATCAATGCAACAATTGATTTTCAAGATTATGTGACATTAGATTTGTCAGCAAATCACACAGATCAATTAGATTTAAATTTAACTGATGCTGTTGTTTTTGAAGCGTTTATAGAAAATCATCTTTCAGAAAACAATGCAAAAGTTGCTTTTGGTGGCTATTTAGAGACAAGAAACTTATACAGAAGAAGTGAGGTTTTTAAAAATGAAATTACAGATGAACGCAACATTCATATTGGATTAGATTTATGGATAAAAGCAGGAACAAGTGTTTTAGCAGCTTTAGATGGGAGAATTCATAGTTTTCAAGATAATACTGCTTTAGGAGATTATGGCCCTACGGTAATATTAGAACACACAATTGAAAACTTAACTTTTTATACATTATACGGCCATTTGAGTCTAGAAAGTTTAAACGGAAAAGCAATTGGTCAAATTGTAAAAAAAGGGAATCAAATTGCAACTCTTGGAGCACCACCAATTAATGGTGATTACGCACCGCATTTACATTTTCAAATCATAAAAGATATGCAAGGTAAAAAAGGAGATTACCCTGGAGTTTGTAGTAAAAACGAAATTGATTTTTTTACAAAAAACTGTCCTAATCCAAATTTTTTATTAAAGATTGAGTAGAATTTTATATATTTGATAACCAAATTATTATTAATTTCAAAAACATTAATTTATGAAAAAAGCAATTTTAGCATTAGCATTTGTATCAACACTAGCTTTTGTATCTTGTAAAGAATCTACTGAAGACAAAATAGAAGAAGCAACTGAAGCTGTTGGAACAGAAATCGAAACAGCAACTGAAGATGCAGTTGATGCAATTGATTCTACTGCAACAGAAGTTGGACACGACATGAAAGAAGGTGCTGAGCACATGGGAGATAAAATAGATGAAGCTGTAAAATAATCTCTTTTTAAACTTAAAAACCCCAAATAATTTAAAACTATTTGGGGTTTCTATTTGTATTAGCTTCTAATCTTCTGTTCCCATTTCCAGGCACTTGCTAAAGATTCCTCTAATGTAGATTGTGCTTTCCAGCCCAATACTTTATTTGCTTTATCAGTATTTGCATAAGCTTCAGTTATATCGCCTTCTCTTCTTCCTACTATTTGATAATTCAATTTTTTATTGGAAACTTTTTCAAAAGCATTTATAACTTCTAAAACAGAACTTCCTGTTCCAGTTCCTAAATTAAACGTTTCAACTTTATTAAGGTTTTTTTTATCCAATAATCGTTTCAAAGCAATAACATGTGCTTTTGCTAAATCCACTACATGTATATAATCACGAACTGCCGTTCCATCTGCTGTTGGGTAATCATTTCCATAAACGGATAACTTTTCACGCAAACCCATTGCTGTTTGAGTAATAAATGGCACTAAGTTTTGCGGAATACCAAGAGGTAGTTCTCCAATTTCAGCAGTTCGATGTGCGCCAATTGGGTTAAAATAACGCAATAAAATTGAATTCACGTTTGTTACTTTAGCTACATCAGTAATTATTTCTTCACCAATTTGTTTGGTATTTCCATAAGGTGACATTGCTTTTTGAATGGAAGCATTTTCAGTAATAGGCATATTTTCGGCTTGACCATAAACTGTACATGATGAACTAAAAATAAAATTAGCATTATTCAATTTGGTAATTTCTTGCAAAACATAAACTAACGCATTTATATTGTTTTCATAATATAACAAAGGGTTTTCAACACTTTCACCAACCGCTTTTGAAGCAGCAAAATGAATAACTCCAACGACGTCATTATGTCTAGCAAAAAAATCTTGCACAGCTAGTTTTTCTCTTAAATCTAATTTTTCAAATATTGGTTTTTTTCCTGTGATATTGAAAATTCCGTCCAAAACACTTTCAGATGAATTAGATAAATCATCAATAGCAATAACTTGAAAACCTTCATTTTGTAATTCTACTACTGTGTGTGAACCTATAAAACCTAATCCTCCTGTAACTACTATTTTCATTTTCTTGATTTTTCGATTATTTAATTATTCGATTATTCGAACAATCTAAAATTCGAATTAAACAAACTCTAAAATCGAATCCGTTATAAATTTAATTTGTTCATCATCTAATTCAGTATGCATTGGTAAAGCAATAACTTCTTTACATAATTGGTTTGTTACAGGAAAATCTTCTTCCTTATATCTTGCATCAGCATAAGCTTTTTGA
>NZ_CAXBFR010000069.1:0-14540 GCF_963975005.1 uncultured Flavobacterium sp. | reverse complement strand
TTATATTTTTTCTGATAAATAGGTAAAATATCATCTATAAAGTACTCAAAAAAAGGAGAATTTTTATAAGCTGCTTCAAGTGATTTTAAATGATTTTTTTGCCAATCTGCAGTTTCATCAAGAAGTACATGTTTATATTTCTGCTTTTTTTCTGTAGAATGTTTAACCGAAATATTAAGCAATTGAATGCCGTTTGCACTGTAAATGTACATTCGATTCCTATTGGTTTGCTTTTGAAAATTATCATCAACTTCAAATACTAATTTATCTGCTTGAATCATTGCTATATAATGACTGACAGAAGGGAAATATGTTGGATGAAGTAATGTTTTCATTGTTTTAAAAGACTACTGATTTTCTTCTTTGTTTTTCTTTTTACTTCTAAAATAGTCAAACGCAAAATAACCAGCCAATAAGAACAAGAAATATTTAAAGTACGATTGTGGTTGACCTTCACCACTTACTGTAGTAAACATTCTTTCCCAACGAATTTTGTTCATTATTCCTTGTGCATTTGAATCCCAGCTCATCCAAATAAAGATTGGTTTTCCAACAATATGATCAGCAGGAACATAACCCCAATAACGTGAATCTTCAGAATTATGACGATTGTCTCCCATCATCCAATAATAATCTTGTTTAAAAGTATATGATGTGGCAATTTGACCGTTAATTCTAATCTCGTTTCCAGTTTGTTGTAAAGTGTTTCCTTCGTATTCAGTAATTATTCTTTTATAATAAGGAAGTGTTTCTATATTTAAGTCTACTTTTTTTCCAGCTTGAGGAATATAAATTGGCCCTAAATTATCTTTTGTCCAATTCTTTTGATTAGGTCCGTGTGGAAAAATGTCATGCATTTCTTTAGTGCTTATTACCGATTTTTGACTTTTAATCAAATTAACAAACTCTAGAGGAAGTCTGTTGATACATAATAAGTTTTTGTTTTTGTCTTCAAATACGACAAATTTATTTGATTCTTTTATTCTAGTTATGATGTTTTGTAATTCAATGTCTTTAATTTTTGGATCAATTTTAAATTCATACGAGAAAATGGTGTTTGTTGTGTCAATCATCTTTTCGACATTTGAAACACCTGGAATTTTCTTTAATTTCTCCACATTTTCTGAAGTTAAAGCCGGAAAATAAGCAGTTTTTTGCTCTGCAAGAAATCCATATCTATCGTGAGTGTTTAAATCACTAAATAAAGTATTGTAGTCAACATTGTCTACAGTTTCTACTTTTGCTGAATATGAAAACTGTGGTTTTGCTCTTTCTGATAAAACTAAAACCTTATCATTTACATACAATTCAGAATTTTTAACTTCAATTTTATCACCAGGAATTCCGACACATCTTTTTACGTAATTTGATCGTTTGTCGATGGGTTTCCAAGCATATCTATGTAATGGATCTCTAAATTGGTAAACAGTATCAATAGGCCAATTAAAAACAACTATGTCATTATTCTTTATTTTTTCATAACCAGGTAATCTAAAATAAGGTAATTGTGGCCAAATAGTATATGATTTAGTTTTTATGAAAGGGATTGTATCATGAACCATTGGAGCAGCAACTGTAGTCATTGGAGTTCTTGCTCCATAATTATATTTACTCACAAACAAGAAATCACCTACCAATAACGATTTTTCTAACGAAGAAGTGGGAATAGTAAATGGCTGAATAAAATAAGTATGTACAAAAGTAGCAACAACGATAGCAAATAATAATGAACTAATAGTGTCTGCTGTTTTGTTTTTTGGCACTAAACTTCTATCTGTAATATATGTTGGATTTTGTGTGTAATTTATATAATAAATATAAAAACCTAAAGTCAGAATGACTAAAGCTGTATCTTTTGTAGAGTTATATCCAAAACTTCTGATCGTTTCTACCCAAACAACAGGAATCATTATTAGGTTGATTATAGGAATGAATAGTAAAAAAGTATACCATTTAGGTCTATTGATAATTTGCATTAAAACTATTGCATTGTAAACAGGAATAAAAGCTTCCCAAGCTTGTCTGCCTGCTTTTACATATAATTTCCAAGTTCCTAATCCGTGAATCAGTTGAACTATTACTATGAAGAATAACCATTGTAATGCTGTCATTTTTTGTTTTTTAAAAGTTTAAAAGTTTGCGAGCTTAAAAGAAACTCGGAAACAAGATATGTTTTATATTCCTAAAACGTCTTTCATTGTAAAGACTCCTTTTTTTTCTATCAACCATTCAGCGGCAATTACAGAACCCAGTGCAAAACCTTCTCTGTTGTGTGCTGTATGTTTTATTTCTATTTGATCTACTTCAGAATCGTAAAAAACGCTATGTGTTCCTGGTACGTTTTCAATTCTTTTGGCTTCAATATGAATTTCGTTATTTTTTGGATTTTCTAAAGTCCAATTCGTGTAATCTGAATTATCGATAACACCTTTTGCTAATGAAATGGCTGTTCCACTTGGTGCGTCAAGTTTTTGTGTGTGATGTATTTCTTCCATTGAAACGTTATATTGTTTCAAGTTATGCATCATTTTTGCTAAATAATCATTTAGTTCAAAAAAAACATTTACACCTAAACTAAAATTTGAACTGTAAATGAAACTGCCCGTATTAATTTTACACAATTCAACCATTTTTTCATAATTATCTAACCAACCTGTTGTTCCTGAAATAACAGGAATGTTGTTGTTTAAACATTCGGAGATGTGAGTTACGGCAGAATCGGGAACACTAAAATCAATTGCAACATCAGCGTTTTTCAATCCTTCAAAAGAACCAGTACTTGATTTTTTTAACACTATAGAATGTCCTCTCTCTAAAGCTATTTTTTCAATAACTTTTCCCATTTTTCCGTAGCCTAAAAGTGCAATTTTCATGTAGATTAGTGTATAGAAATTAATGTTTGTTACAGTTTGAAGCGTTAATTATAGTTAAAAATTGTAATTAAAAGACAACCCTACATTTTGCCTATTGTTCAACTGATTTTGATATAAATCTGGTTTCACAGATAAGTTGTCATTCACGTTAAACTGAATTAGATGCGCGTCAACATTTGCGTCTACAATATTTAGTATATAAATTCCAACAGTAAGTAGCATAGATAAATCTCTGTTTCTTTGGTGAAATTTTTGAGCACTAATTAAACGAGCATCATCTAAATTTCCATAAATTGGATGATTTGGATCTGAGGTTCCATCAAGTCTTCTTTTATACTCATCCCTAAATTTATTATATTCTCTTTGATTGAAAGTATAAGAATATATTGAAATCCCCAAACCAGCATAAACAATAGGAATTTTCCAATATTTTTTATTATATGCTTGTCCAAGACCAGGTAAAATTGCGGAATAAAAAGCAGCTTTTGATGGTTTCAAAGGATCTATTGTTGTAACAACAGTATCTTTTACCTTAATGATTTCGGGTTTTTGTGCAAAAAGAGTAGTGCTACAAAAAAACGTAAGAAGTAAATATATGAAAACTGTTTGCTTCACTATTCTTTAATAAGTTTCAAAATACGTTCAAAATCTTCTTCAGAATGAAATGGAATAGTAATTTTTCCTTTTCCATTTCCAGCTGATTTAATATCTACTTTTGCTCCAAAATAATGTGCAAAAGTTTTCTTTTGTTCTTCATCTATTTGAAAAGAATCAGCCTTAGGTTTCTTAGCTTTTGGTAAAAGACTTTCTTGGTATTTTTTTACTAAAGCTTCAGTATCTCTAACGGATAAATTTTCCGTAACGATTTTATGATAAATATCTCCTTGAACATCGTTATCTTCTATATTTATTAATGCTCTTCCGTGACCCATAGAAATAAAGCCATCACGAATTCCGGTTTGGATAATTGGATCTAATTTTAATAAACGAAGATAATTGGCAATGGTTGAACGTTTTTTTCCAACACGATCACTCATTTGTTCTTGTGTAAGATTGATTTCGTCAATTAAACGTTGGTATGACAAAGCAATTTCAATAGGATCTAAATCATGACGTTGGATATTTTCAACCAAAGCCATTTCAAGAGATTCTTGATCATTTGCAATACGAATATAAGCAGGAACAGTTTCAAGACCAATTATTTTTGAAGCTCTTAAACGTCTTTCTCCAGAAATTAATTGGTATTTGTTAAAGTCAAGTTTACGTACTGTAATAGGTTGTATTACACCTAGTTCTCTAATTGAGGTTGCTAATTCGTTAAGCGTATCTTCATTAAAATTTGTTCTAGGTTGAAACGGATTTATCTCGATTGAATTAATATCTAATTCAACAATATTTCCTACTACTTTATCTGCATTTTTATCTTCTACCGACTTTATATCATTGGCAGGATCTTTTAAAAGAGCTGATAGTCCTCTTCCTAATGCTTGCTTTTTTACAGCTTTTGTCATCCTTTATGCTTTATTTTTTCTAATAATTTCTTCAGCCAATTGTAAATAATTAGAAGCACCTTTACTGGTTGCGTCATAATTAATTATACTTTCACCAAAACTTGGTGCTTCACTCAATTTAATATTTCTTTGAATGATTGTGTTGAAAACCATATCGGAGAAGTGTTTTTGTACTTCTTCTACCACTTGATTTGATAAACGTAAACGGCTATCAAACATAGTTAATAATAAGCCTTCAATATCTAATTCAGGATTATGTATTTTTTGAACACTCTTAATGGTTGTTAATAGTTTGCCTAATCCTTCTAGGGCAAAATATTCACATTGAATAGGAATTATTACACTATCGGCAGCTGTTAAGGCATTTAGCGTTAGTAATCCTAAAGAAGGAGCACAATCTATTAAGATGTAGTCATATTTATCTTTAACGCTTTCTAGTGCTTGTTTAAGCATGTACTCGCGATTTTCTTTATCCACTAATTCTATTTCAATAGCTACTAGATCGATATGAGCTGGAATAACCCACACATTTGGTGCAGAACTGGTTATTATAGCTTCATCTGGAGTGTTGCTATGTTCTAAAATTTGGTAAGAACCAATTTCAACAGATTCAACATCGATGCCTAATCCACTACTGGCATTTGCCTGTGGATCTGCATCAATTAAAAGCACTTTTTTTTCCAAAGCTCCTAATGAAGCCGCTAAATTTATTGACGTTGTTGTTTTTCCTACACCACCTTTTTGATTTGCAATTGCAATGATTTTACCCATTTGATATATTAAAATTAGGAACGGTAAAAATACAATTAATTATGGTTTTTTCAAGTCTAATTTGTTAACAATAGTATAAAGTTATTAGTGTAAAAGTTAATTTATTCTTTATTAATAACGTGAAGTATTTGATTTAAAAACAAAAAACACGAAATAAATCGTGTTTCTGTAAGGTTTTAATCTCTTTTTGGACTATTTTTTTTGTCTCTTTTTTCTGCTTTCTTTTCTTTAGCAGTTTTAAGCGGTTCTTTCTTTTCCGTTTTTTTTGCGTCTTGACTCTTTGCCATAATATAAATTTTTTATTAAGTAAAGATAATAAAATTAATTTCATTAAATACAAAAGAAACACTTATTTGCTTATCGCGATAAGCTAAAATGAGCTTTAAAAGTTCTGGAGATATTCTTTTCTTCAAAATTAATAGTAAACCAATAATCATCTGCTGGTAAGGAATATCCATTAAAAGTTCCGTCCCAACCAGCATTATTTGGTAAAATTTGTTTGATTAATTTTCCATACCTATCAAAAATAAATACTTCTACTTTCTTTAAATTATTTAAACCAGTAATTGCCCAATAATCATTAAATCCATCACCATTTGGAGTGAAAAAATGTGGATAATTTAATATGAGAATATCTTTTGATAAAGGAGGAGAACATCCGTTTTGATCTATAACAGTAACCGTATGATTGCCAGAGGAAACATTGGTAAATATATTGTTGTTTTGAAAGTTACCATTGTCTAATTGGTATAAATAATCTCCACTAGCAAAGGTTAGAACAGTTATGATTTGATTTTCAGAAAAGGCTCCAGTTGTTGTGTATTCTATGCTTGTTAAAGTTGGTTCTAAAACACTTACATTTATAGTTTGTGAAACTGCACATTGATTTGGGTTTGGTGTAAATGTATAGCTTCCTGAAACTGTATTATTGATTACCGAAGGATTCCATGAACCGTCAATATTGTTAGGAGATGTTGTGTCTAAAGGTGGTGCATTCGAACCTGAACAAAACGTAATAACATCATTAAAATTAGGTAAAAAGCCACTGGAAACTGTAATTGATATTTGATATGTTTGAATATTTTGACAACTAGTGGCTTGTGGAGTGAAAGTGTAAGTTGTAGTTCCAGTATTTGACGTATTGATAGTTCCTGGATTCCAAGTTCCACTAATTGGAGTTGCGTTTAATGATGTCGTTGGTAAAATGGGAGCTGTCGCATTTAAACAAAAAGTGGTTGGAATAGCTGTAAAAGTTGGGGTAATGTTTGTCTGTGGATTTACAGTTATGGTTATCGTTTCAACCATTCCTTCACAACCATTAACCACTGGAGTAACATTGTAAGTGACAGTTCCAGTTGTACTTCCGGAGTAAACTAAAGTTTGTGTAATTGTATTTCCAGTTCCGTTGAAAAACCCGGTTGTATTTGATGAAGTAGCTGTCCAGCTAAAAGTAGCATTTGTATCTGAAGCAGTTAATATAATGGCTGTTGCTTCAGTTGAACATATTGTTGTTGTTCCAGAATAAGAAGCTGTTGTCATTGGTAAAAGTGTAACAGCAGTTCGTGTATTACTTTTGCAACCTGTAGATATATTATGGGCTTCTGCATAAAAAATTCCTAGAGCTGTTGGAGTGTAATTAGATGAATTTGATTGCAGTAAATTGCCATTAGTTGGTGCATCATACCAATTGACACTTTCATTAGTGTTTACTGTTACACTTACTGAAGTGCCTTGGTTACTGCAAAGCGTTTGATTACCATTTGATACAGGTGGATTAGGTAAAGCATTAATAACTACGGTAAAAATTTCAGATAAAGTTGAGCAATAAGGGTTGCTTAAATTTGCAATATCGTTAGCAACTTTTACTCTATAATAAGTTGTTGCTGTTACAGCTGGTATCGAATAAAGAGAAGATGTTTCTCCTGTTATATCTACATAATTAACGTTATCGCTACTTTGTTGCCATTGGTAGACATTTGAAGCGGTTCCGGTTGTACTTACTTGTAATTGGTTGTTAGTTATAGTTTCGTTTTCGCAAATCGAAATTGAATTTGACGGGTTTCCACTATTTGTAATGTTACTATATTCGCCACAAGCACGAAACATAATGTCATCTATAGCTAAATCATTACCGCAACCACCAATACCGTTGTTTCTCATTTTTAGAATTACCGAAGTTTGACCTGCACCCATAGTAAAGACTAAACCAAATTGATTCCATATGGGATTTGGAGTTCCGTTAATGTTACCTGTGTTTCCTGATTGTAATAAAATTGTGTCTGTAATATCCCAAATTTCAAATGTCACATTTACAGGAATTCCAGTTCCAGGACAACCTCCAGAGGCTGAATTTATAATATTAATTACCCAAGCCGAAAATTCAAAAGTAGTATTACTACACAAACCGGTTACAGTTCTTTTGTAAAACTGACCAGGTGTATTACTTGCATTAACAATTAAACTTTTACCGTTTACGCCATCAGGTTGATTGTCTGGTGTATGATCTAGTGAATATAACCAGTTATTTCCAATAAGATCAGTTCTATAATATAAAGTATATTGACCATCATTTGGAAAGCCACTATTTACATAAGTGTAATTGGTTACACCTGCAGGTAAAGCAGGGCCATAAGTTGTTCCGCTGCCAAAGTTTTCAAAGAATATAGGAGCACCGCTGCTACCATTGCAGAAGCTTAATTGGCTAAAAGCGAATATATAATTTAATAAAAAGACTAATAAAATGTAGTTCTTGTTCATTATTGTTAAAATTTTAGGGTAAAAAAACATTTTTATAAATATAATACCAAATATTTTAAAATTCTGATAAATGAGTCTCATAAAAACTATACAAATAAAACAAAAATAAAAAGCTAGTATTAATGCTTCTAATACTTTTTAATGGCACAAAAAAACTTTATTTACAATTTTGTATAGGCAATGTAAAGGTTTACATAATGTTTTTAGGAGTTTTTTTAAGTTAAATTGATAAAAATAAATATTATTTCATGTACATAAGTTTTATTGTTCATTACAAACTTTATCTTTGCAAAATATACCAGTCACCATGAAAATCATTATTATAACCCCAATGGAAATAGAGCAAGAAAAAGTTTTACTGGCTCTTTCACGTATTACTAACTTAAGGCATACTTATCAAGTTTTTGTTTCTGGTATTGGTAGAGAACCTACTGCCAAAGCCTTAATGCAGTTGCCGGAAAACGATGTTTGTGTGTTGATGGGTTTTGCTGCTGTAGTGGGAAAAGAATTAAACTTGCCTGCTCATTTAGGTTTAGGAAAGCCTATTGAGATTACAACTTCGTCTTTATATGGGTATGAAGGAGGTTTGTTCGAAAATGGTCAACCTATAATGACTGAACCAAAATTGAGTTTACCTTGTTTGTCTTCTTTGACTTCTGATAAATTTGTTAGGACAACAGATTTGGATGAAGGAACTGTTATAAATATGGAAGATTATACATTTATGTATTTAAAGAAACCTCAAGACTTTATTGTTCGAATCATTTCTGACTTTTTACCTCATGAAACCGAAATGGACTTTTTTGAACATGTAAAGGCAATTGATTTTATGGAAGGAATTTTAGCTGTTGAAGGTTTGGTTTTGTAGGTTTTTTTGATCACTTTAGCCACAAGTTTGTCCAAACTTTTAACTTTTTTTTACTTTATGCTCAAAAAAAAACACCAACGTTTTTGTTAGTGTTTTTTGTAAATATAATACGATTCTTATCTTCATCAAAGTGATAAATTGTGGTTAATCTTCTAATAAAACTTCCAAAATTGTAATGGCTGCTTCACTGATTTTAGTTCCAGGACCAAAAACGGCAACAGCACCAGCATCAAATAAGAATTGATAATCTTGAGCTGGAATTACACCGCCAACAACAACCATAATATCGTCTCTGCCGTATTTTTTTAGTTCTTCAATTACTTGTGGAACTAGAGTTTTGTGTCCAGCTGCTAAAGAAGAAACTCCTAAAATGTGCACGTCATTTTCAACGGCTTGTTTAGCTGCTTCTTTTGGAGTTTGGAATAATGGACCAATATCCACATCAAAGCCTACATCGGCATAACCAGTGGCTACTACCTTTGCACCTCTATCGTGACCATCTTGTCCCATTTTGGCAATCATGATTCTTGGACGACGACCTTCTTTCTTAGCGAAAGCATCAGCTAATTGTTTTGCCTTTTCAAAGCTTTCGTCATTTTTTATTTCTTTACTATACACTCCACTAAAACTTCTAATTTGTGCTTTATATCTTCCATATATTTCTTCTAGAGCATCACTAATTTCACCTAATGTTGCTCTTTCTTTGGCTGCTTCTACTGCTAAAGATAATAAATTTCCATTTGCATTTTTTGCACAATCGGTTAATTTAGCTAAACACTCTTTTACTTTAGCATTGTCGCGTGAAGCTTTTATTTGTTCTAAACGTTTTATTTGTTGCTTGCGTACCATGTCGTTGTCTACATCTAAAATATGCAAAGGATCTTCTTTCTCTAAACGATATTTGTTTACACCCACAATAATGTCTTGTCCGCTATCAATTCGTGCTTGTTTTCGAGCAGCTGCTTCTTCAATTCGTAATTTAGGAATTCCTTCTTCGATAGCTTTTGTCATACCGCCTAAAGATTCTACTTCTTCAATTAAAGCCCAAGCTTTATCAGCGATTTCTGCTGTAAGACTTTCTACATAATAACTTCCAGCCCAAGGATCAACTGTTTTGGTGATTTTGGTTTCTTCTTGCAAGAAAATTTGTGTGTTACGAGCAATTCTTGCTGAAAAATCTGTTGGTAAGGCAATAGCCTCATCAAGTGCATTGGTGTGTAAAGATTGCGTTCCTCCAAAGGCAGCTGCAGCAGCTTCAATAGTTGTTCTGGCTACGTTGTTAAAAGGATCTTGTTCTGTTAAACTCCAGCCGCTAGTTTGGCAATGTGTTCTTAAAGATAAGGATTTGTCATCTTTTGGATTGAATTGTTTTACTAATTTGGCCCATAACATTCTTCCAGCACGCATTTTGGCAATTTCCATAAAATGGTTCATTCCAATGGCCCAGAAAAAGGATAATCTTGGGGCGAAAGTATCAATGTCCATTCCGGCTGCAATTCCAGTTCTAATGTAATCCAAACCGTCTGCTAAAGTGTAGGCTAATTCAATATCAGCCGTTGCACCAGCCTCTTGCATGTGGTAACCCGAAATAGAAATCGAGTTAAATTTTGGCATATTTTTACTAGAATATTCAAAAATATCAGCAATAATTTTCATGGATGGAGTAGGCGGATAGATGTATGTATTTCTAACCATAAACTCTTTTAAAATATCATTTTGTATGGTTCCGGATAGGTCTTTGATATCTACACCTTGTTCCATTGCAGCCACAATATAGAATGCCATGATGGGTAAAACAGCACCATTCATAGTCATGGAAACTGACATTTCATCTAAAGGAATTTGGTCAAAAAGCACTTTCATGTCTTCTACAGAATCGATGGCAACACCAGCTTTTCCTACATCTCCAAAAACACGTTCGTGATCTGAATCGTAACCTCTGTGAGTGGCTAAATCAAAAGCAACGGATAAACCTTTTTGTCCAGCTGCTAAGTTTCTTCTGTAAAAAGCGTTACTTTCTTCAGCAGTAGAAAATCCTGCATATTGACGAATTGTCCAAGGTCTTTGCACATACATTGTAGCATAAGGACCGCGAAGATTTGGTGCAAAACCTGCTCCAAAACCAAGATGTTCTATATTTTCAATATCTTCTTTAGAATAAATTGGTTTTACTTCTATATTTTCTCCAGTTAGGAAACTTTCTTTACTTTCAGCTTTCGGCTTTTGACTTTCGTTAAGTTTTATATGTTGGATGTTTTTTCTCATGACTTATTCTTCACCATTTAATCGTTTTTCTTGGGTTGTTTTTTACAAAAGGATATAACTCTAAATCGTGTTTCATTTTGTCACTTTTGTTAGGATATTTGTTGGTTCCTAATAAAACTTCTTTTCCGCTATCAAATAAATCTTGCTCTTTTTGAGCTGATTCGTTGATTTTTCTTTGAATAGTTCCTTCGATTAATTGTGTAATCAAGCCACCGTTGGCTTCAATATCTTTAAATAATTCTAAAGCTTTTTCGGCTAATTGTTCGGTTAACGATTCAATATAATAAGCGCCATCAGCTGGGTTGTCTACCTTATCGAAATAACTTTCCATTTTAAGAATTAACAATTGATTTCTTGCTATTCTATCACCAAACTCATTGTCTTTATGGTATAATGCATCATAAGCTAAATTAGCTACTTCATTAGCTCCACCTAATATAGCTGACATGCATTCAGTTGTAGTACGAAGCATATTTACATTATAGTCAAACAATGTTTTGTTTCGTTTTGTTGGTGTTGCTATAATATTACATTCATGGGAATGATTAAATTCTTTAGCTAAAGTGTTGAATAAGATTCTTAAAGCTCTTAATTTAGCGATTTCAAAAAAGTAATTTGTACCAACTGCTAATTCAATGGTGATAGGTTGGTTTAAGTTTTCAATCCTATTGAAATATTCGTTTACATGTGCTAAAGTGTAAGCCAGTTGTTGCACCATGTTAGCACCAGCATTTTGATAAATTCCAGATTGAATGGATAAAAAAGGTGTTTTAGGATCAATTTTATTTAAGACTTTGAAATCAGATTCTAAATTTTCAAACCAATTGCCATCTTTTGCTAATTGTCCGACAGGATCGATTTGAATTATAAAATTAGCCTTATTTTTTGTTGCAAATTCAGTTAGTTTATTAACGAAATCGATTGATGTAAATTTCAAATTGAAATAATATGAGGTATTTTCAAAAGGAAGTTTTTTTAATAAACTTTCTAGAGAAATCGTTTCATTTTCAATTGTAAATCTTATGCTTTCTGCTCCTCTTTTTAGAGAATCTGTGGTTTTTAAATTTGATTTTTCTACATCGTGTACATAAATGTTTTGTAGAATTTTAAATTCAGAAACTTTTGTTTGAACATTATTGGTTAAATTGTCTTCGTCATTGTGATAAAAAGGTTTCACTTTGATGCCTTCTGAACTTTCCCAAACAAGCTTTTCATTATAGTCAGCTCCTTTTAATTCGAATTGAATTTGTTGTTTCCATTGTTTGGATGTAACTTTTTCAAATCCATTAAATAAATTATTATTTTTTATCACAATTGTTGAATTTATTTATTCCAAAAACTTTTTACTTATTTAGAATTTTATTTAAAAACTTTTTTTTGACTCTTCATCTTGCAAATCATCTTCAAACTCTATGATATAAATATCTTCGCTATCCTTTTTCATAAAATATTTTTCGCGAGCATATTTTTCAATCATATCTGGATTTTGAAGTTTTTTTATTTTAATACTATCTGCAGTTATCTCCTCTTTATAGTATTTTTGATTCGCTTCTAATTCATTTATTTCTTTATTTAAAAGGCTATGATCAAGATACGAATAATTGTCTAAAAACAACATCCAAATTACAAAAAAC
Organism: uncultured Flavobacterium sp.; assembly: GCF_963975005.1. Classification (GTDB taxonomy): domain Bacteria; phylum Bacteroidota; class Bacteroidia; order Flavobacteriales; family Flavobacteriaceae; genus Flavobacterium. Next base: position 1,861 of record NZ_CAXBFR010000069.1, on the reverse strand, counting down.
AACACTACTAAAAAATACCTGTTCCAAATAATTTTTAGAAAAGGATATTTTATGCGTAATTGTTGAATTTTTTTAAACATTTATTTTTCTATTCTTTGATTAATTACTGCTCTTACTACATCAATAGCTACTGTATTGTATTTGTCGTTTGGAATAATGATGTCAGCATAAGCTTTTGTAGGCTCAATAAATTGCTGATGCATTGGTTTAAGCGTATTTTGATAACGATTTAACACTTCATTCATATCTCTTCCACGTTCTGCAATGTCTCTTTTTAAACGTCTTATTAGTCTTTCATCAGAATCGGCATGTACAAATATTTTAATATCAAATAACTCTCTAAGTTCTGGATTTGCTAAGATAAGAATTCCTTCTACAATCATTACTTTTCTTGGATGAGTTACAATAACATCATCTGTTCTATTATGTGTTACAAATGAATAAACGGGTTGTTCTATTGTTTTTTCTTCTTTTAATAGTTTTAAATGTTCTACTAAAAGTTCAAAATCTATTGCTCTTGGGTGATCAAAATTAATTTTAGTACGTTCGTCATAACTCAAGTTAGATGTTTCACGATAATAGGAGTCTTGTGAAATAATTCCAACTTCAGTTTGAGGTAATTCATTCATTATTTGATGTACAACTGTAGTTTTTCCACTTCCTGTCCCACCAGCAATTCCAATTATAAGCATAAAATGTATCTTTATTATTCGACAAATTTAACTATTTGAATTTAATTTTTATGTTTAATTTAAACTTAAAAAAATATTTATAAAAATACTTGTCAGAACGAATATTAGCTTTATATTTGCACCTCACTTTTCGGGGTGTAGCGTAGCCCGGTCATCGCGCCTGCTTTGGGAGCAGGAGGTCGCAGGTTCGAATCCTGCCACCCCGACAAAAGCCTTCTTGTAAATTCAAGGAGGCTTTTTTGTTTTATAAAAACTTCAATAACCTATAATTATAGTAAAATAGATTTTTTGTAAGCTATAATACATTTCAATTCATTCAAAATTATTACTTTTGGGACTTTAAAAATTATAATTATGTCAGATACTATAGAAAAAGTAAAATGTTTAATAATTGGTTCTGGACCTGCAGGATATACAGCTGCTATTTACGCTTCTAGAGCAAATATGTTTCCCGTTTTATATCAAGGAACACAGCCAGGTGGTCAGCTAACAACAACAAATGAGGTAGAGAATTGGCCAGGAAATCCTGAGGGAATTACCGGACCAGAAATGATGGTTGGTTTGCAAGCTCAATCTCAACGTTTTGGAGCTGACGTTCGTGATGGTTGGGTAACTAAGGTAGATTTTTCTGGTGCTATCCATAAGGTTTGGATTCAAGATGATAAAGAAATACATGCTGAAACTGTTGTCATTTCAACAGGTGCTACTGCTAAATATTTAGGTTTGCCTTCTGAACAAAAATATTTGAATTTAGGTGGGGGTGTTTCTGCTTGTGCTGTTTGTGATGGTTTCTTTTATAGAAATCAGGAAGTTGTGATTGTTGGAGCAGGAGATAGTGCTTGTGAAGAAGCTCATTATTTGTCTAAATTATGTACAAAAGTGACCATGATTGTTAGAAAAGACGAATTTAGAGCATCTAAAATTATGGCTGAACGTGTGCGTAAAACTGAAAACATTTCAATTTTATACAATACTGAAACTGATGAAGTTTTAGGTGATGGTCAAGTTGTAACAGGAGTTAGAGTGAAAAACAATGTTACAGGAGTTTTAACAGAAATTCCAGCAACGGGTTTTTTTGTAGCTATTGGTCACAAACCAAATACTGATATCTTTAAAGATTATCTAGATTTAGATGAAACAGGATATATCAAGAATATTCCTGGTACAGC
>NZ_CAXBFR010000068.1:0-15270 GCF_963975005.1 uncultured Flavobacterium sp. | reverse complement strand
CAATCATTGATAACTTAACAGCTACAATTGTATTGATTACTATTCTACAAAAAATAGTAAAAGAAAAAGAAGTACGCTTGTGGTATGCAGGTTTAATTGTTATTGCAGCAAACGCAGGTGGTGCATGGTCTCCAATTGGTGATGTTACTACAACAATGTTATGGATCGCAAATAAAGTAACGGCATCGAGTTTAATAGAACATGTGCTTTTGCCTTCATTAGCTTGTTATGCAGTTCCAACATTTATTGCTTCAAGATTATCAATTTTCAAAGGTGAAATTGCTACGGAAGATTTAAAAGATGAAAAGTCTACATCAAAACATGGTGCAATAATGTTTTACCTTGGATTAGCCGGAATATTATTTGTACCAATTTTTAAAACGGTAACTCATTTGCCACCTTATATGGGAATGATGTTGTCCTTAGCAATAGTTTCAATATTTGCTGAATATTTTAGTGGTTCAAAGTTCTCTATGGCAGAAGCATCAGCAGGTGGTGGTGCTTTGCCAGCAAGTCACAGTCCAATTCATCATTCATTATCAAAAATTGAAATGCCTAGCATATTATTCTTTTTAGGGATTTTAATGGCAGTTGCTGCTTTAGAATCTTTAGGTATGTTATTTGAATTTGCTGGAGTTTTAGAAAGTTCAGTACCTATGTTAGGAACAGAACATGCTTCAACACATATTTCAGATTTAGTAGTTTTATTGCTTGGTATAGGTTCTGCAGTTATTGATAATGTACCTTTAGTTGCAGCAAGTATCGGAATGTTTTCAATTCCTTTAGACGAGCCAGCTTGGCACTTTATTGCATATTCAGCAGGAACAGGTGGAAGTATGTTAATTATCGGTTCAGCGGCAGGTGTAGTTGCAATGGGTATGGAGAAAATAAATTTCATGTGGTATCTTAAAAAAATAGGATGGTTAGCTTTAATCGGATTTTTATCAGGTTTTGCTGTTTTTGTTTTATTAAGAGACTTTTTATTAAATGCAGCCTGATACAATTTTTATAGTACATTTACGTTTTAATACATATTAACAATTCTATGAGTATATTTCTTCAAGTCGACAGTTTAGCAGTTGCTAGTCAAGTATTAACAGATGATCAACCAGTAGAACAAACACTTTCAATTTGGTCACTGTTAACAAGTGGCGGAATCGGTGGTATTTCTATAATGATAGTTTTATTTATACTATTGTTTTTTGCTTTATTCTTATATTTTGAAAGGATTATGGCAATCAATAAAGCAAGTAAAATTGATTCAAGCTTTATGAATAATATTAAAATGAATATTTCTTCAGGAAAAATCGATAACGCTAAAATGATTTGCGCTCAAACAGACTCTCCAGTTGCAAGACTAATCGAAAAAGGAATTTCAAGAATTGGAAAACCTCTAGAAGATATAAATACTGCCATTGAAAACGCAGGGACTCTAGAATTATACAAATTAGAAAAAAACACTTCAATGCTTGCAACTATTTCTGGAGCTGGACCAATGATTGGATTCTTAGGGACAGTTGTTGGTATGATACTTGCCTTTCATAAAATGGCAAGTGGTGGTGGACAAATTGAAGTCGGAGCATTAGCCGAAGGAATTTACACAGCAATGACAACAACAGTAGTTGGACTTATTGTAGGTATTATTGCCTACATTGGATATAATCACTTGGTAGTAAAAACCAATAAGGTGGTAAATCAAATGGAAGCAAATGCCGTAGATTTCCTTGACTTATTAAACGAACCAGTATAATGAAGTTAGGTAAAACAAGAAATAAAGTCTCCACAGAATTCAATATGTCGTCCATGACAGATATTGTGTTCTTGTTGTTGATATTTTTCATGATAACATCTACAATGGTAACCACTAACGCATTAGATTTAGTCTTGCCAAAAGCAAAAGGAAAAACCGATAGTAACAAAAACATTACAGTTAATATTACTAAAGATTTACAATTCTTTGTGGATAAAGATCCAATTGATGAAATACAGTTAGAGGCTCAACTTTTAACCATTCTACCGGGTGTAGATGATAAAGGTAGGGCAATAATTCTTCGTGCAGAACAAGGAGTGCCGATTGAAAAAGCAGTATATGTAATGGATATTGCTAATAGAAATCAAATAAAAATAGTTTTAGCAGTAGATCCAAAATAGTTTACTCTGAATTTATTTCAGAAGCTAATTTTTAAGAAGCTATTTCCAGCTATCCACTATATCTTTTTTGTTTCGTTTGAAAAAACGAAACAAAAAAGGATGTCGTTCCTATCTGGGCTAAGGTTTTTCGTTAGTATTGAAAAATTGCGGAAAATAAAATAATTTGTGCAAATTAATATTTGCTCTAAATCATACTAAAAAATGAATGTTTTAGAAACACCAGAAGAAAAAAAATCATTTGCAATTACATCGGCAATCTTTGTAATCATAGCTTTGATATGCGTATTTTTCGGATTAACGTACATGGACCCACCACCAGAAAACGGAATCGCAGTAAATTTCGGTACAAGCGACAACGGTAGAGGAGACGTAGAGCCAGCAGAAACTCAAGCTGCTGCAGCACAACCCGTAAGTCAGCCAGTAGAAGCTCAAGAAGATTTAGCTACTCAAGATGACGATTCTCCAGTTTTAGCTCCAAAAAAGGAAAAAGTAAAACCCGTTAAAACACCAACTAAGACAACTCCAACAAAAACAACTCCTACCAAAGAAGTTAAAGAAGAAGTCAAACAAACTGTTAACAGTGCAGCTTCTAACATGATAAAAGGTAAAGGAAAAACTCCTTCATCTGGAGAAGGCGACGGTGATTCTGATGGTAATAAAGGGCAGCTAACCGGTAAAATGTATGGTAACTCATATTATGGAACAGGAAATGGCTCAGGAACAGGAAGTGGAAACGGAACAAAATGGGGTTTAAAAGGAAGAAGCTTAGCAGGTAACGACAAAATCATACAAAAATGTGACGAAGCGGGTAGAATTATAATCCAAGTTACAGTAAACAAACAAGGAAGAGTAATTGATGCTCAATATTCTGCAAAAGGTTCTAATTCTACAAGTCAATGTTTAATTCAACCAGCCATTGCGACAGCAAAAACCTTTAAATGGAATCAAGCTGCAGATGCTCCAGATAGCCAAATTGGTTTTGTGGAAATCAACTTTAGTGTAGGAGAATAATTTTTTTTAAATGAATTATCAAGAAACAACCGAGTGGCTCTTCAATCAATTGCCAATGTTTCAACAACAAGGTGCTTTAGCTTATAAAAAAGATTTATCTAATACAATCGCATTAGTAAATCACCTTAATAATCCAGAAAACAGGTTCAAATCCATTCATGTAGCTGGAACAAACGGAAAAGGATCAACTTCTTCCATGTTAGCTTCAATTCTTCAAGAAGCAGGTTATAAAGTCGGATTATATACATCACCACATCTGAAAGATTTTAGAGAAAGAATAAAAATCAACGGAAAAGAAATTACCGAAGATTATGTTGTTCAATTCGTAAAAGAGAATAAATCATTTTTCGAACAACATGAGTTAAGTTTTTTCGAAATGACAGTTGGTTTGGCTTTTCAATATTTTGCCGATGAAAAGATTGATGTTGCAATCATAGAAGTTGGAATGGGTGGAAGATTAGATTCTACAAACATTATTACACCTTTAGTTTCAGTTATTACAAATATTGGTTTTGATCATACACAATTCTTAGGAAACACATTAGAGTTAATTGCTGCAGAAAAAGCGGGTATAATTAAACAAAGCATTCCTGTTGTCATTGGGGAATACCTTCCAGAAACAAAAAGTATTTTTAGAGATATTGCTTATAATAACAATGCAGTATTATATTTTGCACAAGATAATGAAAACAAAGATTTACCTTGTGATTTATTAGGGGATTATCAAATACAGAATAAGAAAACAGTTTTACAAACGATAGAATTATTAAAAAATCACTTTACTATTTCAGAGCAATCAGTAAAAAACGGCTTGCTAAATGTTGTAAAAAATACTGGTTTATTAGGAAGATGGCAACAATTAGGAAATAGCCCTACAATAATTTGTGATACAGCTCACAATTCACATGGTTTGGAAATAGTAATGAAACAAATCCAAAAACAAAAATTTAACCAATTATATATAGTTTTAGGAGTTGTTAATGACAAAGATTTAGATTCTATTTTGCCTTTATTTCCAAAAGAAGCTTTTTTTTACTTTTGCAAACCCAATATTTCAAGAGGTTTGGATGCATCGATATTAGAGGAAGCCGCACTAAATTATGGATTAAGAGGAGTAGTATGTGATTCTGTTTCAGAAGCTTATATTTTGGCAAGTTTAGAAGCTAATGTAGATGACTTTATATATGTTGGTGGCAGTACATTTGTTGTAGCAGAAATAATTTAATTTTTTTCAAAAAATGTTTGGAACATTAAAAAAGTAGTGTATATTTGCACTCGCAATACGGTACAAGTATAGTGAATTAAAATAGGGCGATTAGCTCAGCTGGTTCAGAGCACCTCGTTTACACCGAGGGGGTCGGGGGTTCGAACCCCTCATCGCCCACATAAACTTCAACAGAAATGTTGGAGTTTTTTTATATAATAAAAAGATATATAGTTTGCTTTTTTCAGTAGCAACTAACATGAATAAATAAAAAGCAACCCAATTAGGTTGCTTTTTATTTTAATTTAGTATTAAACTAGTTCTAAAATTCTTTCCAAAGCCATGCCTCTTGAGCCTTTTATTAATAATATGCTATTTTTTAATTCTTTTGTTTTCAATATGTTTGAAAATGACTCAAAATCTTCAAAAAATTGGATATGTTTAAAGCTATTCTTTGTTTTATAAAAGTGTTTCCCAATAAAGTAGACTTCAACTTGAGAATGATTAGAGACTAATTCTACGATTTTTTGATGTTCTTCAAAACTGTCATCCCCTAATTCAAACATGTCCCCTAGAATTGCAATTTTAGGATTTTTATCTAGTTGAAAAAAGTTGACTAAAGCAGCATTCATACTGCTTGGATTCGCATTGTAAGCATCCATAATAATTTCATTACCATTTTTTTGAATCATTTGTGAACGATTGTTTTCAGGTATGTAACTTTCAATAGCTTCTTTTATTTCGGAATCGTCAACTTTAAAATACTTTCCAATTGTTATGGCAGCATTGATATTGTTGGCATTATAAATTCCAATCAAATGCGAATGAATTGAAATATCATTATAGTTAATCTTTACCATTGGATTTGCTCTAACAGAAGTTATCAAAACATCTGCTTTTGGATTTGTTTGAGAGAAAGTAAACCTAGTTAAATCTCTGCTTTTTTCATTTTGAATACTATCATCTAGATTTACAAAAACAGTTTTTTTGTTCTCATTTAAATAAGTGAACATTTCGCTTTTGCCCTTTATTACACCTTCAATCCCGCCAAAACCCTCTAAGTGAGCTTTGCCAAAATTAGTAATATAACCAAAATCAGGTTCAGCTATTGAGCATAAGAACTCAATTTCTTTTTGATGATTTGCACCCATTTCTATTATGCTAATTTCAGTTTCATTTGTTAATCTTAATAAAGTTAAAGGAACGCCAATGTGATTGTTTAGATTGCCAATGGTTGCTACAGTTTTGAATTTTTTAGATAAAACTACGTTTATTAGTTCTTTTGTTGTGGTTTTTCCATTACTTCCAGTCAGGCCAATAACATGTAATTTTAATTCTTTTCTATGAAAATTTGCTAATTCTTGAAGTGTTTTTAAGCTATCGTTAACTACTATTGTTCTAGTATCGATATAGAAATCCTTATTGTCTATAATAACATATTTAGCACCTTTATTCAAAGCTTCTTTAGCAAAAGTATTAGCGTCAAAGTTTTCTCCTTTTAGGGCAACAAATAACGAATTGTTATCAATTTTTCTTGTATCTGTTGAAACAGATGAGCATTCTAAAAATTTAGAATAAATAGTTTTTATTTCCATATATAAGTTATCCATTGTTTTTTTTATGGGTAATATGGTATCGCTTGTTTTATTGGAATTTGTTAAAACAAACTAGTAGTTATTGGCGATTTCCATAAAGTAAAGATATAAAAAAAGCCCTTTCTGAAAAGGGCTTTTTTTTATAAAGTATGTGAAAAATTAATTTCTTGCAGTCTTTTTGTTTGATTTTGGTCCAACTTTTGACATTGCACATCTAAATCCAATATAATCAGTTGACATATCTTGTGGAAAATATCTTCTTGAAGCTGGATCTAACCAATACGCTCTATCTCTCCAAGAACCACCTTTGTAAACTCTAACGTTATCATCTACTAAAGTTGTTCTTTTACTTGATTTGTCATATTGTTTTAATAAATCACCTAAACTATCTCTAGAAACTGAGTGCTCAGGAGAGTCATACATTCTGTGTTTGTCTTTTTCAGCTTCTGACTCTTCTTCGGTATTACCGAAATCAAAGTAACGAGTTGATTGTCTATCACCATCTCTATAGTTTCTGTTATCAGAAGTAGAGAATTGAGTTCTTAAATAAGTTTCGTTTTCATCAACTGGTACTTGAGCAATTTGACCTGGGAAGTTACGGGCAACAATTTTACCATTACTTAATGTGTCATAAGCAATTGTTTCAGTTGTTACTAATTCAACTGTTCCGTCTTCTCCAATTTTATTTTTTAAATAAACGTTACCTCTATAGTAATTAAAATCATTTGCTTCATCATCTACAATTGGTCTGTAAACATCGGCAACCCATTCAGCTACATTACCAGCCATATCATATAATCCAAAATCATTTGGAGCATAAGCTTTTACGTATTGAGTAATATCTGCACCATCATCTGACCATCCAGCAATTCCACCGTAATCACCTTTACCTTGTTTAAAGTTAGCTAATTGATCTCCTCTTTTCTTTCTTTTTCCAGAACGAGTGTATTGACCATTCCAAGGATATTTCTTTTGTCCTTTGTATAAATTATATTCTCTGTTTCCTACTAATGCAAGAGCAGCATATTCCCATTCTGCTTCAGTTGGTAAACGATATTCTGGCAAAATTAAACCAGAACTTCTTTGAGCGTAAACATTTGTGGCAGTTTCATCTGCATTTTGTCCACTTCTTCCGCTTGAACCTCTAGCACCTTTTTGTAAAACGATTTCTTCACTTCCGCCATAAGTTTGTGTAGGAGCAGCAAGATATGTTTCAGTACTAAAGTTAGCTTCAGCTGCTACATCAGTAATTTTTGCATCTTTCTTTAAGAAACCTTCTCTTTCAAGAATGTTTTCGTTTACACGATCCGTTCTCCATTTGCTAAATTCAACTGCTTGAATCCAATTAACACCAACTACTGGGTAATTAGCATAAGCAGGATGTCTTAAATAATTAAGAGTCATTGTTTCATTATAACCTAAACGATTTCTCCATACTAATGTGTCTGGAACAACACCGTCATATATGTTTTTGTAACTTTCTTCTGTTGGAGGAAAAACTTTCTTAACCCAGAATAGATATTCGGTGTACATGAAGTTTGTAACTTCAGTTTCATCCATAAAGAATGATTGTACGTGTTGTTGATTAGGAGAATTATTCCAGTCATGCATTACATCATCTTGAACTTTACCCATAGTAAATGTTCCACCTTCAACTGGGACCATTCCTGGGGGAGTTTCTGCTTTTTTGTATTTCGCATTATACTGAAATCCACCTTTTTTGTCGTTAATCTTCCATCCAGTAGCTGAGGAAGCTCCTTTTGAACTACCTTTTTTGCTACAACTTGTAAAACTTACTGTTGCTGCAACAGCTAATAATACAGGTAAGGCCTTGAATTTGATACTTTTCATACTTTAAGTAGGTAATAAATTTTGGTTCGCAAGATAATAATTAACCATTAAATCGCAACATTTTTTTATTTTTTTTTTAATCGGTTCATTTTTGCATACAAGTCTATAACGTCAGAAAAATATTTTTATTGTTTTTTTATTGTTTAGTAGAAAAAAATATTCTCTCTTTGTAATATAATATTAAGTTTTTCGTTTTGCTATTGATGAAAAAGAAAATTTTTGCTGTTTTAGTTCTATTCTTGTTTTCCATTACAATTTTTGCTCAAAATAAAGAAGCAATTAAAATTGATTGGAAGCTTTCTAACTATTCTATACTAGAAAAGCAATATGTTTTTCCAAGTTTTCAAGAAAAATTCTATGATGTTGATTTAGTTAATAAAAAATTATTTTTTAAAAGTAATTTTATTTCTTCATCCACAAATACTATTAGGCTTATTGATTTTAAAACAGAAGTTATAAGCGAAAAGGATTTATATGACTTAGAAAAGAATAAATTAGAGCCAAAAATTAATTTTCAAACTGCTTTTTCAAAAGCTAGAGAAGATTTTTATATTTCTTATTCTTTTAACCCAATTTATATTGAGAATGGAATAATTAAAAGAGTTATTTCTTTTGAATATGAAATTGTAAATAGTCAAAGGAATAGTATAAATAGCACTTTTACTCAAAACATCGAAAATTCTGTTTTAGCAACTGGTGATTGGTATCGTTTTTATGTCGAAAAATCGGGTGTTTATAAAATTAGCAAAGGTTTTTTAGAAAGTTTAGGTTTTAATACCAATGTAGATCCAAGAAACATAAGAATTTATGGAAATGGCGGGCGTATGGTGCCATTGTTAAATAGTATTTCATATCCAATGGATTTAGAAGAAAATGCTATACAGATTATTGGAGAAGAAGATGGGAATTTTTCTAGTCAAGATTACATCTTATTTTATGCTGAAGGAACAGATACTTGGAGTGCAGAAAATAGAACTCATTTGAATTTGTTTGCAGACAAATCATATTATTATGTTACTTCTTCTTTAGGTACGGGAAAACGAATTCAAGAAAGTATTCAGCCAACAGGAACTCCTTCACTAAATTTCACTGTTTTTGATGATTATAAATTTTATGAAAAGGATTTATTTAATCCAGGTAAAATTGGTAGAAAATGGCTTGGAGATCAATTTGGTATTGATAATGAAAAAACGTTTGAATTTAATATTCCGAATATAGTAACGTCATCTCCAGTTAAGTTTTATGCTAATTTAGCTTCAGCTTCTTTCGGAAACTCCAATTTTCAAGTTCAGGTAAATCAACAAACGATTGGGAATGTGAATTTTCTTTCGTTAAGTAATGTTGATTTTGTTTCTGCAGTTGAAAATTTTCTGGAAACGACATTTTCCGCTTCAAGTCCAAATATTACAGTCAAATTAACTTACAGTAATGGAGGTGTTCCTGCTTCAAGAGGTTATTTGGATTATATTATTTTAGAGGCTAAAAGAAATTTAACAGGTTATGGAAATCAATTCGTTTTTCGAAATTTAGAGGAAGAAAGCAATATAGGTGTAGGGCAATATACAATTTCAAACGCTTCTTCTATTTCCCAAGTTTGGGATGTTTCTGATATTTATAATGCTAAAAAATACAGTAATAATCAAGCTACTTTTTCCTATAAAGTTAATTTAGGTCAATCAAAAAAATATATCGCTGTTGATGTTAATGACTACTTTAATCCATTAAAAGAATCTAATTCTAAAGTCATAAATCAAAATTTAAAAGGAACAATTTTCAATTCTTCTCAAGGAACTCTTGAAGATGTAGATTATATAATAGTAACTCCTAGTTTTTTGTATGGTCAAGCAGAAAAATTAGCAAATTTTCACCGAAACAATAGTGGTTTAAAAGTAAGAACCGTTACGCTTGAGAGTATTTATCAAGAATTTTCATCAGTCAAGCAAGATGTTGCAGCTATTAGAAATTTTGTAAAGTATATCTATAATAATGCTTCAACTACACAAAATAGAATAAAATATGTTAATTTATTTGGTGATGCTTCATTTGATTATAAAAATAGAATCCCAAACAACACAAACATAGTTCCTGTTTTTCATGGATTGAATCCGTTGGCAAATATGACAAACAACACTTCCAATTATTCCATTTTAACTACGTTTATGTCGGATGATTTTTTTGGATTAATGGACGACAATGAAGGGCAAATGCTACCCAATGGTAGTGAAGGTATAGATATTGCAGTAGGAAGAATGGTTGCAAGTACTCCTCAAGAAGCTGATGATGTTGTGAATAAAGTAATTCATTATTATGATGAGAAGTCATATGGAAGGTGGAGAAATAGTTATGTGGTTTTGACTGATGATGCTGATTCTGAATCTGATTCTTCGTTACAATTTGGTTTAAATGGAATGATTGATAATTTAAACAATAATTATCCATTTATAAACGCAAAAAAAATTCATACAGATGCCTATGTACAAGAGGTTTCGGCAGGTGGAAATAGATATCCGAAAGCTAAACAAGATTTTGTAGATGCAATTGAACTAGGTGCTTTAGTTGTTAATTATTATGGGCATGGAGGTGAGTATGGTTTTGCTCAAGAAAGAATTTATGAAATAAGTGAAGCTTTAAGCTTGAATAATTTCAACAATTTACCGTTGTTTATTACAATGACATGTGATTTTAGTCGTTTTGATAATCCTTACTTACAAACTGGAGGAGAGTTTACTTTTTGGAATCCAGAAGGTGGAGCGATAAATTTAGTCACAACTACTAGACTGATATTTGTCCCAGTTGCCTCAACAATGAATGTTAATTTTAACTTTTTTTTATATCCGGATGCTAATAATCAACAAGTTTCTATAGGTGAAGCTCTGAGAAAGGCTAAAAATATGAATAATAGTGATAATAGAAGGGTTGTTTTTAATATAGGTGATCCAGCTATTAAATTAGCAATTCCAAAACCAAAAGTAGTTTTAACAAAAATAAATGGTGTAGATGTAAGTCAACCAACAGATGTTTTAAATGCTTTAAGTTATGTTACGCTTACCGGAGAAGTTAGAAATACAAATGATAATTTATTGTCAAGTTATAATGGTGATTTAGCGGTTCAAATTTTTGATAAAAACATACAAAGGCAAACTCTGGGTAATGATGGAGTTACAGATTCTTCAGGAAATCTAATTACAATGAGCTTTACTACATTAGGAGAAACTATTTTTAGAGGTAATGCATCTGTAGTAAATGGAAAATTTGAATTTGGTTTTGTAGTGCCAAAAGATATTAAAATTGCCGAAGGAACAGGAAAAGTTAGTTTTTATGCAAAATCGGCTATTCCATCGCTTCAAGATCAAACAGGTCACGATTTTTCTATAAAAATAGGTGGAATTAACCTCAATGCACCAGAAGACACAACTCCACCAACTGTTAGGTTATATATGAATGATGAGTCTTTTGTTTATGGAGGAATAACAAATGATTCTCCAATATTTTTAGCATTTCTAGAAGATGAACATGGTATTAACACAGCAAGCGGAATTGGGCATGATATTGTTGCTATTTTAGATGGTGATGAACTTAATCCTTATGTGTTAAACGATTATTATGAAACGGAGCTAGATAATTATCAAAAAGGGAATGTGCGTTTTCCTTTCAGGGATTTAGAGCCTGGATTGCATACTATTACATTTAAAGCGTGGGATGTTTATAATAATTTAATTACTTCCGAAATACAATTTATAGTAGTAGGAAATGATGACATCACACTAAGTAATGTTTTAAATTATCCAAATCCTTTTGTAAGTTATACTGAGTTTTGGTTCAACCATAATCGTCCTTTTGAAATGTTAGATGTTCAAGTTCAGATTTTTACAATAACAGGAAAAGTAGTTAAAACAATTAATCAATCTGTTTTGACAGAAGGTTTTTTATCAAGAGAAATAAAGTGGGATGGAAGAGATGATTTTGGGGATAAAATTGGAAAAGGTGTTTATGTATACAAACTAACAGTAGTTTCGACTATTGATGGGAAAAAATCAGAAAAACATGAGAAACTTGTAATACTTTAATAAAATAGTATATTTGTCAATTAAATAAGAAGAATACAATGAAAAAAATTGCTTTAATAATATTAATAATCACAACTTTTAAAACCCAAGCTCAAGATAGAGTAATAACTACAGGAGTTCCGTTTTTATTAATTGCTGCTGATGCGCGTTCTGCAGGTATGGCTGATATGGGAGTTGCTACTTCACCTGATGCTTTCTCTCAACAGTATAATCCAGCAAAATATGCTTTCGTAACATCTGAGATGGGCGGTTCAGTAAGTTATACGCCTTATTTAACAGATATCGCTAATGATATATCGTTGGGACAGCTAACTTATTATTATCGAATGAATGAGCGTAGTGCGTTTGCTACAAGTTTAAGATATTTTGGATTAGGTGATATTGAGTTAAGGCAATCTTTTGATGATACACCAAGAACTGTTTCTCCTAATGAGTTAGCATTGGATGGATCATATTCCTTAAAATTAAGTGAAAGATTTGCTATGGCTATTGGAGGTAGATTTATACGTTCAAACCTAAAAATTCCTGATGGAACTACAGATGCTTCTGCCGCTTCAACATTTGCGTTTGATGTTGCAGCCTATTATCAGTCAGAAGAAGAAGCTTATACAGATTTTAATGGTCGTTGGAGAGCAGGTTTTAATTTGCAAAATTTAGGGCCAAAGATTAAATATGATAATGATGTAACAAATACGAACTTTATTCCTTCAAACTTAAGACTTGGTGCAGGTTTTGATTTTATATTTGATGAATACAATAAAGTAGCTTTAACTGGAGAGGTTACAAAGTTATTGGTGCCAACTCCACCAGAAATTACAGATGTAAATGGTGATGGAGTTATCGATAGTGAAGATTCTTCGCAATTATATAGTGATTATCAAAAAATTGGCTGGGTTTCAGGAATTTTTAAATCTTTTGGTGATGCACCAGATGGATTGTCAGAAGAGTTAAAAGAATTTACTTGGGCTTTAGGTGCAGAATACAGTTATCAGGATTCTTTTGCATTGCGTTTAGGATACTTCAATGAAAGTGTAGAAAAAGGAGCAAGAAAATACTTAACACTTGGAGCAGGCTTCAAGTATCAAATAGTAAAAGTTGATTTATCTTATTTATTCTCTGCATCAAAAGTGAAAAACCCATTAGAAAACACATTACGTTTTTCTTTAACGTTTAACTTTGGTGATGAATATGATGAATATTAATCAATATTAAATAAAAGCAACAAGATCCAAATTCTAATTTTTAGAGTTTGGATTTTTTTTCCCCTATTAAAGAAATAAACATGAGAGAATTAAATATTAATGCATCTTTTAAAGTATATGATTCAATTGATGAATTAGATGCAGAAACAAAAAAGTTGATGCAAAAAGCAATTGAAGCTAGAAAAACAGCTTATGCACCTTATTCAAACTTTTCTGTTGGTGCTGCTTTAAATTTAGATAACGGAGAAACTATAACTGGAACTAATCAAGAAAATGCGGCTTATCCATCAGGACTATGTGCTGAACGTGTGGCTATTTTTTATGCAGGTTCACAATTTCCAAATGCTAAAGTTTTAAAGCTTTGTATCACTGCTTCTCCAAATGATAGAGATTCTGAGACGCCTATTCCACCTTGTGGAGCATGTAGGCAATCAATTGCAGAATATGAATTTAAACAAGAAACTGCTATCGAAATTTATTTTATGGGTGCAAAAGGAGAGATCTATAAATCAGATTCTTTAAAGAACTTGTTGCCATTTATGTTCGATAAAAATCATCTATAACGATTTCGTTAACTATTTTTATCAAATTGTCAGTAAAAAACTTAAAAATCATGAAGTTTAATTTTTTCAATAAGCTAGGAAATAGTATTTTTGCTAAATATGAAGTAAATTTCATCAAATAACATCAAACAATGAAGCCAATTACAAAAGAAGTGTACCTAAAGTGGTACGAAGATATGCTATTGTGGAGAAAATTCGAAGACAAATTAGCTGCACTTTATATTCAACAAAAAGTTAGAGGATTTTTGCATTTATATAATGGTCAAGAAGCTGTTTTAGCTGGAGCATTGCATGTAATGGAATTAGGTGGAAAAGATAAAATGATTACAGCTTATCGTAATCACGTTCAGCCTATCGGAATGGGTGTTGATCCAAAAAGAGTAATGGCTGAGTTATTAGGAAAAGTAACAGGTACTTCAAAAGGAATGGGTGGTTCTATGCACATTTTCTCTAAAGAACATGGTTTTTATGGAGGACATGGAATTGTAGGAGCTCAAATTCCAGTTGGTGCAGGTATGGCTTTTGCTGACAAATATTTTGAAACAGGTGGAGTTACCTTAACCTATTTTGGTGATGGTGCTGCTCGTCAAGGTTCTTTGCATGAAGCTTTTAATATGGCTATGCTATGGAAATTACCAGTTGTGTTTATTTGTGAAAATAATGGATATGCAATGGGAACTTCTGTTGAAAGAACAGCAAATCATACAGATATTTGGAAACTTGGTTTAGGATATGAGATGCCTTGCGGACCTGTTGACGGAATGAATCCTGTAAAAGTTGCTGAAGCAATGGAAGAAGCAATGGACAGAGCAAGACGTGGTGACGGACCAACTTTCTTAGAAATGAAAACATACAGATATAGAGGTCACTCAATGTCTGATGCGCAATTATATAGAACAAAAGACGAAGTAGAAGAATACAAAAAAATTGATCCAATTACACAAGTGTTGGATATCATAAAAGAGAATGATTACGCTACAGACTCTGAAATTGAAGTTATTGACCAAAGGGTTAAAGACATGGTTGAAGAATGTGTAACATTTGCTGAGGAATCAGATTTTCCAGAAGTTAGTCAATTGTATGATGTAGTGTACGAACAAGAAAATTATCCATTTATACCTCATAAATTATAAAACATGGCAACAGTAGTAACAATGCCTCGCTTAAGCGATACAATGACAGAAGGAACTGTAGCAACTTGGTTAAAAAAAGTTGGGGATAAAATTAGTGAAGGAGATATTTTAGCTGAAATCGAAACCGATAAAGCTACAATGGAATTCGAATCATTCAACGAAGGAACTCTATTGCATATTGGAATTCAAGAAGGAGAAACAGCAACAGTTGATTCTCTATTAGCAATTATTGGTAAAGAAGGTGAAGATATTGCTGCACTTATTGCAGGTGGTTCTTCAAATGATAAAAAAGAAGAGCCAAAAGCTGAAGAAAAATCAGTTGCTGAATCAGAATCAAAATCAGCTGAATTGCCTAAAGGAGTTAAAGTTATAACAATGCCACGCTTAAGTGATACCATGACTACAGGAACTGTGGCAACTTGGTTGAAAAAAGTAGGAGATAAAATTAGTGAAGGAGATATTTTAGCTGAAATCGAAACCGATAAAGCTACAA
>NZ_CAXBFR010000067.1:0-15288 GCF_963975005.1 uncultured Flavobacterium sp. | reverse complement strand
AAAACAACTGATGGAGGAACTTCATGGGCCAAACAAGCCACTGCTTTGTTTAATACTGGTTCAGATTCATTTACAAATATAGTTCATTTTTATGATGCTAATAATGGTGTTTGTCAAGGTGATCCTGCTAGTGGTTATTTCGAAATATATACTACTTCAAATGGTGGAACTAACTGGACAAGAGTACCAACAGGAAGTATACCAGCACCTTTAGCTGGAGAATATGGTTACACTAACAATTATGAAGTAGCTGGTGGAACAATTTGGTTTGGTACAAATATGGGTAGATTATTTAAATCTACAAACATGGGGACTACTTGGACTGTAACTCAATCGCCTTCAACGGATTTTGGAAGTGCAACAGTAGGAGCAAGTTATACTTTTTCAGATGCTAATAAAGGAATTTTATTAACTAATGCCGGTGTAATGTATAATACAACTAATGGAGGTACAACTTGGACTCAACAAGCTTTCTCTGGACCAGTATACTTAAGTGATATTACATATGTACCAGGAACTACTAGATTAGTATGTACTGGAGCTGCAACTGGAGCTTCTGGATCTTCTTATAGTTTAGATGATGGTCTAACTTGGATTGCTGTTGATGCTCTTCAACATACAGATGTTGCCTTTTTAAATGCTACTACAGGTTTCACAGGTGGATTTAATACATCTGCAACAGTAGGTGGTATTTCTAAATATACAGGAACAGTTTTGCCAGCTCAGTCATTTGAAGCAATTGGTTTTTCAGTATATCCAAATCCAGTTAATGATAATTTTACTATTCAAAATGGGAATAACATTGCAATTTCTGGTTTAACACTTTCTGATATTAACGGAAGAACTGTTAAAACATTTAATGTAAATGCCATAGAAAATCAAATTAATATTTCTGATTTAAATTCTGGAGTATATTTCTTAAATATATCTTCTAATAAAGGATCAGCAACAAAGAAAATTATTAAGAATTAGTTTTTAATAATTATTAATCGGTTTTTAATGAAAAAGCTCCTTATTTATTTAAGGAGCTTTTTTTATAAAAATTTAGTTAAGGTTTCTTTAGTTGGAATCATACACTGTTCTTTTTTACCATACCATTTGTATCTGTTTTTTGCAATATAATCATAAACAGCATCAGTTAAAAAGGTTGGAAAAAAGCGAAACAAACTAATTATGCTATAGAAACCACCTAAATAAATAGCAATTCTAAAGACAGCTTTTGATTTGTAATAATAAGCATAACCAGGTTCATATAAAATAATAGAATCTGTTTTGCTTCTGTCTATGTTAATATGGTTAATAATATTTTCTCCAAGTTCAGATTGTAATGGAACAAATCTAAAATTGTCCTTTTTATCGTTTTTAATAATAACCTGAACAGATTTATCACACAAATTACAAACTCCATCAAAAAGAATTATTTTTTTGTCTTTTGGTAAATCTTCTATATTTTTAATTTTATTCATACTATTTTCCGTAAAAACGGAGATCTTTTAATTAATTATCTTCTGAAAACCCAAAATTTATAAAGGCTGAACATATTCCAATTCACTCAAACTTACTTTTGAAGTAAATACGCCATAATTGACAGTTGCTTTTGTTTTTTCAATTTTATCAAGCGTTCCAATAGCTTTTCCATCTTTCATTCTTACCCGATCGCCAACTTTTAATGATATTTGTGGCTTAATCTCAACTTCTTTTTTCTTTGCTTTATCTTCTTTCTTCTTTTCTCTTATTTTTTCAACCTTAACTTCAACTTCTTTGATGATCTCTTTTTTTACAATTTCAACTGCTTTTTTCTCTTTAACTGAAGTTTTCTTTCGTTTTGAATTTTCTATTTCAACTAGTTTTAAAAAATCACCTATTAAAGTCTTTTTATCTTTGTTGTTGAAATATTTTTCGGAAATATCTTCAATTTTTTGACCCATATAAATCAAGCGTTGATTGGCATCATATAATTCCTGATAACGTTCTAATTTATCTTGAATTTTCAAATTAATCCCTTCCATTTTTTTGCTTTCTTCTCGGGCTTTGGTTTCTTCTTCCTTTAAATTAATTGAAGTTTTTTCCAATTTAGAACGTTCTTTTTGTAAAGTAGCAATAGTTTTATCAAAACGAACTTTTCCCTTTTCAATTTTCTTTTTGGCACGATTAATTAATCCGAATGGAATTCCATTTTTTTGTGCCACTTCAAACGTAAATGAACTTCCGGCTTGACCTAAATGCAATTTATACATAGGTTCTAAAGACTTTTCATCAAAAAGCATATTCGCATTCGTGGCAAAAGGTAATTCATTGGCTAAAATCTTTAAATTAGAATAATGCGTTGTAATAATTCCGAATGCTTCTCGATGATAAAATTCTTCTAAAAACGTTTCAGCCAAAGCACCACCTAATTCTGGATCAGAACCTGTTCCGAATTCATCAATCAAAAATAATGTCTTATCGTTACATTTCTTTAAAAACTGATTCATATTTTTTAGACGATAACTATAAGTACTTAATTGGTTTTCAATGGATTGATTGTCTCCAATATCTGTTAAAACTCTATCAAATAAAAAGGTTTTACTTCTTTCATGAACAGGAATTAACATACCACTTTGTAACATTAATTGTAATAAACCAATGGTTTTAAGGGAAATTGTTTTTCCACCAGCGTTTGGTCCAGAAATAACAATAATTCGATTCGTATTCTCAAGTTCAATAGTTTGTGGATATGTGACTTGATTTTTGGCCTTATTATTTAAATATAAAATAGGATGATAAGCTTCTCTAAAAAACAAATGCTTTTCTTCAGTAATTTCGGGTAAAATTGCATTTAATGTAAAGGCATATTTGGCTTTAGCTGCAATTACATCCATATCGCTAAGAAAATCTTGATATTGCATCAATAAATTAGTAAACGGACGAATTTCGTAACTTAATTTCTTTAAAATTCGCTGTATTTCTTCACGTTCTTCATAAGCTAAATTACTTAGCTCAATTGAATACCTTAAAGTAGCTTCAGGTTCAATATACGCAATACTTCCAGTTTTTGAATTCCCTAAAATAGAACCTTTTACTTTCTTGCGATACATGGCCAAAACGGCTAAAACTCTGCGGTTTTCAACAACAGTTTCGCGAATATCATCTAAATAACCTAATGAATTATATTGACTCAAAGCCATTCCAAAACTCTGATTGACTTTACCACGAACTAAAGCAATATTTCTACGAATATTGACTAAATCTGGGGAAGCATTATCTTTAATTTCACCATATTTATCGACTACTTCATCGATTTTTTGAATGATGAATTTTGTATGTTCTACTTGTGAAGCTTTTTGATTTAATTTGGGGTAATATTCTTCAAATTTTTGAAAGAATTTCAGTAGAATGTTAGTCGTTTCAGATAAATGAGCTAGTTTTCTAAAAGTTCCAACTTCTAAAAAACTATCTTCAATTTGAAGAAACTTAATGTCTTTTGTTAAATTCTCAAAACCGTGGTTTGGAATTGTGTTGTTATTGCTAAAAGAAGCTACATATTCAGAAGTTTGATGCAATGCATCCATTAAAGTTTCTTTGTCTTTAAAAGGTACAATTTGTAAAGCTTTCTGCTTACCAATTTCTGTATTGCATTTCTCGGAAACGGTTTCCAAAATGGTTGTAAATTCTAAGTCTTGAAGGGTTTTATTTGTAATTGAAATCATGAGTTTATTTGCAAAGCATCAAAGTTACAAAGATTCAAATGTAATTTATTCTAAAATTCATATTTTTGGTAAAATTTAAGGTATGTTAAACAATATTTCCAATTCTTGGCAAGAAAAACTAAAAGAAGAGTTTCAAAAAGACTATTTTAAGGAATTACTTAATCAGGTTGAAACAGAATATGCATCAAACATTTGTTTTCCACCAAAAGAACTAATTTTTAATGCTTTTAATTCTTGTTCTTTTGAAGATGTAAAAGTTGTTATCATTGGTCAAGATCCTTATCACGGAGAAGGAGAAGCTAATGGTTTGTGCTTTTCTGTGAATAATGAGGTTAAAATCCCACCTTCCCTGCGAAATATTTATAGAGAAATTGCTTTCGATTTAGATTCCATTTTTATGCCAACTAATGGAAATCTTCAAAATTGGGCAAATCAAGGAATTTTGATGTTAAATGCTTCATTAACGGTCAGAAAAGATACTCCAAATAGTCATAAACACTTAAAATGGAATGTTTTTACTGATGAAGTCATTCGAATTCTTTCAGAAGAAAAAGAACAACTAGTTTTTTTACTTTGGGGAAATTTTGCACAGAAAAAAGGAGCAAAGATTGATAAAACGAAACATTTAGTTCTAGAAAGTGGACATCCTTCGCCAATGAGTGCTAATCAAGGCAAATGGTTTGGGAATAAACATTTTAGTCAAACGAATGATTATTTAGAACTAACAAATCAACAATTAATCTACTGGTTTATTGGATGATTTTTTTATTGCTAGTTTTATCATGAAATACCCTAAAATACTAGCAAAAAATGAAGCTATTAAAACGCCAATTTTTGCTTCATTTATGAAATCTTTGTTTTTAAAAGCCAATTCAGATATAAAAAGGGACATTGTAAAACCAATAGATGCTAAACAACCAATTGCAATAAGGTATTGAAATGAAATTGCTTCCGAAAGTCTTGCCCATTTCATTTTATGAAAAAGGTATGTTAGTCCAACAACTCCAATTATTTTCCCAGCTATTAGTCCAAAAAATACTCCTAGAGTCACCATACTAATTTTATTATTTAAAACGGAAGAATCTATTGTTACTCCAGCATTACAAAGGGCAAAAATGGGCATGATTAAAAAGGCAACAATAGGATGCATCATATGTTCTAAACGCTGTAATGGTGTTAATGCTTTTTTTGAATAATCTCGAATTTCTTCTAAAATATGCATTTGTTCATTAGTAACCGTTGAATGCTCATTAGGTTTGGATAATTTAAATTCGTCTAATAAATAATTTAATTTTATGTAAAAACCTCTTTCCGTAATTTTGGGATTAGCTGGAATAGTAAATGCGGCAAGAACAGCTGCAATTGTAGCGTGAACTCCAGACATTAAAAAGGCTAACCATAAACCTAAGATTCCAACTATTCCATAAAACAAAGTATTTCTAACTCCCAATCTATTAGCTAATATTAGTATACCTAAAAAAATTGCACCAACTAATAGACTTTCTTCATTAATATTTGAAGTATAAAAAAAAGCAATAATTAAAACGGCACCAATATCATCTGCAATGGCAAGAACGGTTAAAAATATTTTTACTTGAATAGGCACTCTATCTCCCAATAAATATAAAACCCCTAAAGCAAAAGCAATATCTGTTGCCATAGGAATTCCCCAACCATCTAATGTTGGTCCAGAAGAATTAAATAAAGTATATATTAAAGCTGGAAAAATCATCCCACCAATCGCAGCAACAATAGGCAATATTGCGTTTTTAGGATTACTTAATTGTCCTCCAATAATTTCACGTTTCAATTCTAAACCTACAACAAAAAAGAAAACAGCCATTAAACCGTCATTAATCCATTGATGTAAGGATTTAGTAAGCACATGATCTCCAAACCCAATACTAAATGAGTTTTGCCAAAAAAGATGGTATTCGTGACTCCATGGTGAATTTGCTAAAATTAAAGCAATTGCAGCTGAAGTAAATAAAACAATTCCACTGGTGGAACTATTATTCATAAAATCTCTAATAGGCTCAATAACCCATCTGTCAATTGGCTCTACTTTTGGTTTAATCTCTTCCATGTGCCTTTTTTTTAAAATGTTAATGCTCCTAATATTTCTTCACTCATAAAAGGACCACCAGGATATCTGGCAGTATAATCTAGGTTTAACCAATATTGTCCACGTTCATCATAATGATAATGGATTTGTTTTCCTTCACTTTCTTTTACAAAAAGGTTGTCTTTAATCAATAAAATAGCCAATTCTAAATCAGCTTTAGAACCAATTAACATTTCTGGATAGATATGCCCACCAGTGTGAATTAATCTTGGTGTTCCTCCTATAGCTCTAATACAAGCTGCCATTAGAATCGCATGATCATCACAATCTCCAGAAAAATGCTGTAAAGATTCACTTGCTCGGGCAATATATTCTCGTCCGATTGGGTCGTTTACGTAATTCCAACGGTTTTTAATTTCTTTAAAAACGGCAAAACATTGAACCATTTTTCTGTTTTTCTCATTGGTTTTAAAATCAGAAAAATGCTTGGTTGTTGCATATAGTGCAAAATTTCTGACTTTTGGATTTGTGAATTCTACTGCAGCAATTACTTTAGATTTATTTGGAAAAGGCAATAATTTGGAAATAATTATGTCTTGAGGATTAGGGTTGTTTTGCATGGCAAAAAGCATGGCTTTATAATCTTCAAAAACTCGATTGAAACCATAATCTCCAAAAATACCACCATAAATGAAGAACAATAAATAAAGTAAAATACTAATTAAAGTAACTCTTCTTAACATTCTTAAAAACAACTGAATAACAGCTAATAAAATAATAAAAATTAATATTCTATCAAGCTGAAATGCCCATTCTAAATCAATTAAATTTTGATGTAAAATGATAAACAAAGGAATGGCAATTAGAATATTTAGAACAAGTATAATAATAGAGTCCCACGGTTTTTTGACGTGCAAATAGGGTTCTATTTTTGTATAAAATTGTTTTACTTTTTCTAACATATTTTCTAAAAATGCAATAAGCTATAAGGCTTTTACAATTTCAGCAAAAGTACCTTTTTTATCTATAATTTTAAGGTCAAACAGTTGATTTTGAATTTTGTTTAACATTTTTTCCTCTAAATTCTTTTGAGACCATTGAGTTAGTGCTAACCATTCTTGAATATCTTCAATTTTTTGATCGTATTTTGATGCTAAAGTTCTATCAATACTTGGAATTATTTTAAATTCTTCTGTAGTCATGTTAATAATTTCCAGAATTTGAGCAATTGTATTAGGATGTTTCTTTAAAACTTCGTTTCTAACAGCAATTACGAAACATGGCCAAGGAGTTGGACAATCTGTTATTCTTCTAAAAGTTCCATTATCAACTAGTGGTTTTGTCATGAATCGTTCCCACATGAAATAATCTGCTTTTTTAGCGCCTAAAGCTTCTACAGCGCCATCAATTGTATTTACGATTTCAAACTGTAGGGTAGAAGTGTCCCAGTTTTGATTGTTAGCGTTCACAATACTCATTAAATGTGATCCTGAACCCAAACGAGATATGGCAGCTTTTTTATCTTTTAAATCGTTTAATTCTTTAAAGTTTGACTTTGCATCAACATGAATTCCCCAAATCAACGGACTTTGTACGTAAACTTGAACAATTTTAGAATCATTTCCAGCATTGATGTCTTTTACTATACCTTCTGTCAGAATTACAGCAATATCGGTTTCCCCATCACGAAGCATTTGGCACATTTTACCAGTTCCTTCGGGAACATCTGTCCATTCTAGGTTGATTCCAACTTCTTCAAATTCACCGTCTTCAATGCACATGTGCCAAGGTAAATTGAAATGTTCGGGTACACCTGCTATTTTTATTGTCTTCATTTTATGCTGAATTTATTTCAGCATCTTTCGATGCTTATTATTTATATCTTAAAAGGTTTTGTGTGTGTAAGAATAATTAATTGTGCTTATTGCTTATTGTTTTCTTCAACTGCCACCATTTCCAAATCGCACCATGTTCATCTGGATAATCTTCCATAAAATTAAACCCTACTTTTTGTAAAACATGATTGGATGCTCCATTATCAAAATGGGTGTAGGCATTCATTTCTTTAATGTTCATTTGGTTAAAACCATAGTCTAACCAAGCTTTTGACGCTTCCGTTGCGTATCCTTTGTTCCAATGTTTTTCGTTTAAACGATAGCCATAATCATGGAAATTAGTCTTTCCGTTCTCAACATGATCGTCAATGTATTTGATTCCTGTCCAACCTATTAATTCATTTGTTGCTTTGATTATTGTAGCAAATCGTCCAATATTGTTTTTATCATATTGCTTTCTGACCATTTCAATATAGGTATGAATATCATCAATATTTGTATATGGTTTTTGCCATAAATAAGTATGTACATTTGGATTAGAATCCATATCAAATAAAGCTTCTGCATCTTCATGACGCATTTCTCTCATTAGTAATCGTTCTGTTTCTACTATTAAATCCATTTTGTATTGATTTGTTTGATATGGTGATAAAAATGATCTAAATAATCTTCTATTAAAAACGCTAAATTTTTCTTTTCTCCATTTGGAAGAATAAGTTCGAAAGCTAATGTTTCTGGAGTTTGATTATTAATTAAGCATAGAATATGATTGTTTACCTGCAACCATAAGTTCAATAATTCTTGATTATCTTTATTTTGATACGCATTGGCTAAAACCAGTTCGTTTTGATTATATGACCTTACTTTATATGGTTTTGCAGTAAACTGAATCTCTGTAAAGCGTTGAATGTTGTTTAAAGCTGAATCAATTAAATGGCCAAGTATTTCTTTTTTAGACCATTTATCGTTTGACATTTTTAATTCAAAATCAGCAATAGAATTCGTTGAACCTAATACATTTATTTCATTCAACAGCAATTTAAAGGCTTTTATTTTATCTTTCATACTGCTTTTAAATTTGAAATTATTATACGATAACCATCTGGATCAAGTATCATTTTGCCGTTTTTATTCCAATATGAGTTTTTAGAAGTAATTATTTCAATTGAATTGTTTAATACTCTTTCAATCAAATGATTGTATTCTAAAATAGTAATAGGGTAAAATACTAAAATATCATCTTCGGTATAATTAAAAGCTACAATTTCATTAGATTTTGTAAATTCTAAATGCCAATCTAAATTGGGTTTTCCTAAGAACAATCCATCATAAGAATCGTGATTTTCAAATCTACCTAAGACATCAAAACCTAAAACAGTTGTGTAGAATGTTTTTATTTTCTCTAAATCATTGGTATGTCTAGCAACTCTAAATTTCATCTATTTTGAATCTAATTTTTTTTGTAACTTCTTAAGTAATTCTAATTGTTCGGCTTGGCTTTTAACTAGTATTTGAATTTGTTCTTCTAACAATAAATCAACTTTTTGATGTAAACTTCTTAATTCTAATTCAGCTTTCAAATTGATTAGATAATCATTCTCGCTTCTTTTTCTATCTTTTTCTTCTTGACGGTTTTGACTCATCATTATAATTGGTGCTTGTAGTGCAGCAATACAAGATAAAATCAAATTCATTAAAATATAAGGATAAGGATCAAATTCTAAGTTCTTTAAAGCTAGCGAATTAAATAGTATCCATATAAATAAAATAATAGCAAAAAGAATGATAAATTTCCAACTTCCCCCAAAACTGGCCACTTTATCCGAAATTTTTTGCCCTTTTGTCATTATTTCTTCTGGCTGATGCAAAAGATTGTCAACCATTAGTTTTTCTTCATCAAAAGTCTGTTTTACTATGTTTTGAAGTTTTAGTAATTGCTCTTTTTCAGAGTTTAGTAAGATTTTAGATGATCTTTCCATTTTTTTTATTTTTTAGAACCTAGATTAAATAAATTTTTAAATTATAATAATTTCTTTACTTTCACAAATCTGGGTTCCTTGTTTTATTCAGCTAATTTATCTAATGCATAAGCAATTAATTCATCCACAGCTTTGTATGGGTCTTCGCTAAAGTTTCCAGTGGATCTGTTGGCAATTATGGCATTTAAGGATAAACATTCGTGGCCTAAAAGCTTTCCTAAACCATAAATAGCACCTGTTTCCATTTCAAGATTAGTCATTTGAGTGCCTTTGTAATTAAAACTGTCCATTTTTTTATTTAATTGACTGTCTTGAATAGGCAAACGCAACACTCTTCCTTGTGGTCCATAAAAACCTCCAGCTGTTCCTGTGAAGCCTTTGAATATTTTATCGCTTTCGAATTTTTTTTCTAGTTTTTCACTTCCTTTAATCACATAAGGACGTCCTTTTCTCAAATCCCAATTGGTTTGTTCGATAAAAGCATCTTCTATTTCAATTTCAGTAATTTCATCAATCAAATAGGAGCGAAGCATGTTGTCTAAACCTAAGCCATATTGACTCAATACAAAGCTATCACAAGGAATATCGGCTTGCAAAGAACCAGAAGTCCCAATACGAACAATATTTAAAGCTATTAGGTTTTCTTTAGGTTTACGCGTTTTTAAATCAATGTTTACCAAAGCGTCTAATTCGTTCATGACAATATCAATGTTGTCTGGACCGATTCCGGTTGACATAACTGACATTCTTTTGCCTTTGTAGATTCCGGTTTGGGTTTTGAATTCACGTTTTTGAGAAGAAAACTCAATAGAATCAAAGTGTTTGGTGATTTTCTCTACACGATTTTGATCTCCTACAAAGATAATGTCGTGTGCAATATTTTCTGGATGTAAATTCAAATGGTAAACACTACCGTCTGGATTTAGTATTAATTCTGATGATTGTATCATTGTTTTTTTTGTTTATGAGTTTATGTGGTTAAAAGGTTAAAAGGGTTTGTGTTGATTTAGCTACTTTCTGCATACTACCAACTGAACACTACCAACTGAGCACTGAACACTTACTTAACCTCCAACTCGTTTTGTTTTAAAGCCTTTTTCTTGAAGGAATTTCATTATTTTATCGCGATAATCACCTTGTATGATGATTTCTCCATCTTTGAAGCTTCCACCTACGGCGAATTTGTTTTTTATTTCTTTGGCTAGTAATTTAAAGTCATCTTCTTCTCCTTCATAACCTGCTATTATTGTGGTTGCTTTTCCTTTTCGTTTTTCGTATTTGCAAATCATTGGTTCTTTTTGAACTAATAATTCGTGATTTTTTTCCTCAAGGCTTTCTGGTTCGTTAGAAACTTCGTGGTCTGGGAATAGTTTTTTTAATTGTTCGCTTAAATCCATTTTTTTTATTGAACGCGGATGACACTGATTTAACAGATGCTCGCGGATTTTTTATTTAATTTTATTGTCAAATATCTTTCTTTTGAATTCTGCTTTTTTGCCAAAATTTAAAAGTAATCCAACTTCGTAATCTGTTGCTTTTAAATAGTTAATTAATTGAAATTCATTGGCTTCAACTAATTGTTCTTGTGCTTTTAATTCTAAGATTATTAATTCATTTACCAAGATATCACAAATATATTCACCAACTTCAATTCCCTTATAGAACACTTTGATTTTATGTTGAGCTTTTACATCAAATCCATTTGCTTTAAGCTCATAAAACAATGCATTTTGATATACTCTCTCTAGAAATCCATAACCTAATTCGTTATAAACTTCATAAAAGATTCGAATAATTTCTTGTGTCAAATCTCTATGTAATATATTATTCATAAATCTGTGATTATCCTTTAAATCCGTGTTATCAGCGTTCTAAACTATTTCAAAAAAAAAACCAAACCCCAAATCAATTGGAATTTGGAATTTCTATATTGGAATTTCTACCGATTACTTTTTAATCAATCCTAATTCTACTAATCTTTCGTATAGGAATTCACCAGCGGTAATGTCTTCGTACTTTTTTGGATTATTAGCATCTATACAATCTGCTAACACATCTAGTTTCATATCGCTTACTGGATGCATGAAGAATGGAATAGAATATCTAGAATTTCCCCAATTTTCTCTTGCGGGGTTTACTACTTGATGGATTGTTGATTTTAATTTGTTGTTGGTATGTCTTGATAACATGTCACCTACGTTTATCATTAACTCATCTGGTTCAGCCATGGCATCAATCCAATCCCCGTTGTGGTTTTGAACTTGAAGTCCTTTTCCTTGTGCACCCATTAAAAGGGTAATCAAGTTGATGTCACCATGAGCAGCTGCTCTTACGGCACCGTCTTTAGGTTCATCTGTTATAGGTGGGTAGTGGATTGGTCTTAAGATAGAGTTACCGTCTTTGATGTATTTGTCAAAATAGAATTCGTCTAAACCAATGTATATAGCTAAGGCTCTTAATACATAAATACCCGTTTTCTCAAGCATTTGATAAGCTTCTTTACCTGTTGTATTAAAATTTGGTAATTCAGTTACTTCTACATTGTCTGGATATTCATGGGCATATTTAGAATCTTTTTCTACATATTGTCCAAAGTGCCAAAACTCTTTTAAATCTCCAGCAGAACGCCCTTTTGCGTGTTCTTTACCGAAGGAAACGTAACCACGTTGTCCTCCAATACCTGGAATTTCATATTTAGCTTTTGTTTCTAAAGGCAATTGAAAGAAGTTTTTAACTTCTCCATATAAACCTTCTACTAATTTGTCATCTAAGAAATGACCTTTTAATGCTACGAATCCAATTTCTTCGTAGGCTTTTCCGATTTCATTTACAAATTTTTGTTTACGTGCCGGGTCATCCGACAGGAAATCACGTAAGTCAACACTAGGAATTTTTTGCATTGTATTTCTTTATTGTTACTAACTTACAATAGACTTAAATATCTATCTAAAACAAAAGTAAGAATAATTTTGAACTATTAACAATTGTTATAATTATTTAAAATAAAAATATAACAATTTGAGTCCAATCTGTTATTTTTATTACTTTTGGTGTTTTAAAAACAAATACATTTTACAATGAATTTCGATAGAAAAGAGTTATCCAATGCTACTTTAGTTTCGCTATATAAAAAGCTACTAAAACCAAGACTTATAGAGGAAAAAATGTTAATCTTATTGCGCCAAGGCAAAGTATCTAAATGGTTTTCTGGTATAGGGCAAGAGGCTATTTCAGTGGGAATTACGGCAGCTTTAGACTCGGACGAATATATTTTACCGATGCACCGAAACTTAGGTGTTTTTACAGGAAGAGATATTCCTTTACACCGATTATTTAGCCAATGGCAAGGGAAGAAATCAGGGTTTACTAAGGGAAGGGATAGAAGTTTTCACTTTGGTACGCAGGAATTTAAGATTATTGGAATGATTTCTCATCTTGGACCTCAAATGGGTGTGGCTGATGGAATTGCATTAGCCAATAAACTAAAGAAAAACGGAAAAGTAACAGCCGTATTTACTGGAGAAGGAGCTACTTCTGAAGGAGACTTTCATGAAGCCTTAAACATTGCAGCTGTGTGGGAATTGCCTGTGCTTTTTGTAATAGAAAATAATGGGTACGGACTTTCAACACCTACAAACGAACAGTATCGTTGTGAGAATTTAGCGGATAAAGGTATTGGGTACGGCATGGAAAGTCACATTATTGATGGAAATAACATATTGGAGGTTTATGTAAAAATAGCTGAATTAAAAGCGTCTATGGTTGACAATCCAAGACCAGTTCTTTTGGAGTTTAAAACGTTTAGAATGCGAGGACATGAAGAGGCTAGTGGCACAAAATACGTTCCGCAAGAATTAATGGATATGTGGGCAGAGAAAGATCCTATTGCTAATTTTAAAGAATATTTGCTTAGCATTTCGGCTTTGAATGAAGATGATGATGCTTTTTTTAAGGCTGAAATTAAAGCCGAAATAGATGAACATTGGGCAAAAACACAAGCTGAACCAGACTTTACAGCTGTATTAAGTGAAGAATTAAATGATGTGTACAAACCGTATGACTTTGAAGAAGTTATACCAATTGATGTGAAAGAGAATATTCGTTTTATTGATGCTATATCTTCTAGTTTAAGAGAATCAATGGAACGCCATCCTAATTTGGTGATAATGGGACAGGACATTGCTGAATATGGTGGTGCTTTTAAAATAACGGATGGATTTGTAGAAGCGTTTGGAAAAGAACGTGTTAGAAATACACCAATCTGTGAAAGTGCTGTAGTCTCTGCAGCAAACGGACTTTCTATCAATGGTTATAAGGCTGTTATGGAAATGCAGTTTGCTGATTTTGTGTCATCTGGATTCAATCCTGTGGTGAATTTATTGGCCAAACAACATTATAGATGGAATGAAAAAGCCGATGTAGTAGTGCGTATGCCTTGTGGAGGTGGTACTCAAGCTGGACCTTTTCATTCGCAGACTAATGAAGCTTGGTTTACTAAAACACCAGGTTTAAAAGTAGTGTACCCAGCTTTTCCTTATGATGCGAAAGGTTTGTTGAATACTGCTATTAATGATCCTAATCCTGTGATGTACTTTGAACACAAACAATTATATAGAAGCATTACGCAAGATGTGCCTAAAGATTATTATACCATTCCTTTTGGTAAAGCAGCTATGCTTAAAGAAGGAACTGATTTAACCGTTATTTCTTTTGGTGCTGGAGTACATTGGGCTTTAGCTACTTTGGAAAAACACCCTGAAATTAAGGCTGATGTAATCGATTTAAGAAGTTTACAACCTTTAGATACAGAAACTATTTTTAAGTCTGTTAAAAAGACAGGTAAGTGTATTATTTTGCAAGAAGACACCATGTTTGGTGGAATTGCCAGTGATATTTCTGCCTTAATCATGGAGAACTGTTTTGAATCTTTAGATGCTCCTGTGCAACGTGTGGCGAGTTTAGATAGTCCTATTCCGTTTGTGAAGGCTATTGAAGACCAGTATTTGCCTAAGGTTCGTTTTGAAGAGCAATTGTTAGAGCTTATGGCTTATTAGGTTATGGATTATAGGATTTTAAAAAAAACAACCATAAAAACAGGTATAAATACCTGTTTTTATGGTTGTTTTTTTGTTTTATTTTGTAATCTACTTTAAGTTTAGGTACTACAACCTAGGTTTTAAGTGGGAGTTACTACTACGGAAAGTAAAAGGGAAGCCGACGGGATAGTAAATGTTTATACTATTTTGGTTTGGTTTTGCGTTTGGTATGTTTAGGCTGGTTTTAGTACTTTAATACTGAATAAAAGACTAACAAAATTGTTAGATAATTGACGTTAATTTGGATGTATAATGGCAAAAATAATTTCTTATAAAGGCAAACGGCTACCCATTATTGAGGGTTTTGTAATTTACCCTTTGAACAATGCTTTAATTATTAGGGCAAAAAGTGGTTTCACTGCTGAAGGTTTGCAAAATAACCCTAAGTATGACCTTTGCAAGAAGAATGCCTCTGAATTTGGTGCGGTTTCTCGTATGGGTAAGCTAATTCGATTGGGGTTACGTGAAGTTTTGCCTAAACAAAATAAGTTGGCTGTTGTGAATGCTTTTACTAAAAAAATACATTCGTTGTTGGTTTATGATAGGCTGCATGAAAAAGGAAAACGAACAGTTGCTGGCGCTTTAACAACAAAAGAAGGCAAAAAAGCTTTGATAGGTTATGAT
>NZ_CAXBFR010000066.1:0-15562 GCF_963975005.1 uncultured Flavobacterium sp. | reverse complement strand
GTTGCGGGTACTGCTACTACTAATGTTTATGATGTGGCTAATAGTAATGACGCTTTAATGTATAGAATTTTTAATTCGGCTGTTCCAACTGGAACTGCAACTGGGACTACTAGAAAATTATGGAAAGTTAGAGCAAATTTAACAACAACTTTATCTTCAGGTACTTATTGGGTTGTTTATCAAGGTCATCCAACAAATGATGGGACTTTGTTTTTTCCATCTGTAACAATTCCGGGAGTTCGTGGAATTTCTGGATGGAATGCAAAACAAAATGTTGCTACAACTAATACTTGGTCAAGCTTAATTGACGCAGGAAATCCTGCTACAGCTCCTGATTTTCCTCAAGATTTGGCATTTAATGTGCAGTATTCTGTGGTTTTAAGTAATGATAAATTTGCAGATGCTAACGAATTTAAAATTTCACCAAATCCTGTTCAATCTGATTTTGTTATCACAATTCCTAATGACATGATTGGCTTAGCAAAAAACATCACTATTTATAGTTTACAAGGACAAGAAGTAAAATCTTCTAAAGTTTCAGATAGTTATACTATTTTAGATTTGGCTTCTGGAGTGTATTTTGTTTCTGTATTAGATGAATCAAAAAATGTATTATATAAGTCAAAAATTATTAAGAAATAATTTTAAATTTTGATATAAAAAAACGCACAAATTAATTTTTGTGCGTTTTTTTGTTTTTTGTTATTGTGTGATTTTCTTCAAATCAGCTATTGTTGCTGTTGGGTTTTCAGCACCAAAAACATAACTTCCAGCCACTAATACATCAGCTCCAGCGTCAACTAATTTTTTAGCATTTTTATCAGTAACACCACCGTCAATTTCAATTTTTGTTGAAGCGTTATTTCTTGTAATGATTTCTTTTAATTGTTTTACTTTTTTATAGGTGTTTTCAATAAATGATTGTCCGCCAAATCCCGGGTTTACACTCATGATGCAAACTAAATCAATGTCCTTTATAACATCTTCTAATAACGAAACATTAGTGTGAGGATTTAGAGCAACTCCAGCTTGCATTCCTTCTGCTTTAATGGCTTGAAGTGTTCTGTGTAAATGTGTACAAGCTTCATAATGTACCGTTAAAATATCTGCTCCTAGTTTTTTAAACGTTGAGATATATCTATCAGGATCAACTATCATTAAATGAACATCGATAGTTTTTTGAGCATGTTTAGCAATAGCTCCTAAAACAGGCATTCCAAAGGAAATGTTTGGTACAAAAACACCGTCCATAATATCAATATGAAACCAATCGGCTTCACTGTTATTAATCATTTCAATGTCTCGTTGTAAGTTAGCAAAATCAGCCGCTAGAACTGATGGAGCAATTAAAGTGTTTTTACTCATTAGTAGTTATTGTTTTTTTTGAATTCGTAAATTTACGATTTCATTGTTGTGTTGTTGTTTGTGCAAAGATAGTTTTTAGTTTAAAAGGGTGAAAGGTTATGGGGTTAAAAGTTTTTGAGGTTATGTGGTTAAAAGGTTAAGAGATAAGAAGGTTAGAAGTTTGTCGGTGTTTAATGAAAACAAAAAGCTTCTTTGCAATTGAACAAAGAAGCTTTAGTAGATTCTGTTTAATTTAAAAAAAGAGTTACTCTAATTTAGATAAATCAATTTTTTTCATGTATGATTTTAATTCGTCTAATCCCATTTGACTACCTTCTAAAGTTACGTTAAATCGATCTTTGTGTATAAACGTAATGCTTGAATGTTTGTTGTTAGGGTTTGTATCATCCTCTGTTAAGGATTTTATACCGTCAACTGTTTCTGTCTTTTTAGTAGTTGTGTTTTGAATGGATTCTGATTCCATTGATAATGTTAAATAGGTCATTTGTACCACAGCACTTCCCATTTCTCCAGCACCATCAAAAATAGAGAATTTAACTGTTTTACCCGATTCATCACTATAAGCTGCTTCACCTGAACTTAAGCCCATTGCTGAAGTGTTTCCTGCACTGAAATTTGTTCTCTTTAGATCGCCTAAACTTTCATTTAAAGTTTGTTTGTAAACTTCATTTGAAACGGGTTCTAGTTTTTTTAGTTCTTCTATCTTTTTTTCATAATCTTTCATAGCATCAGTTGCTTTGTTAAGATTTTGAACTCCCTCAATAGCGTCCATTATTCCTGGTTCGCTATTTGCTTCCTCTTTTTTACAGGCTATAATAGAAAGCAAAGAAATTAATACGATAATTTTTTTCATTTTTATGATATTTTAAAAATTAAAGATACTAATTTTCAATATTCTAGAATTAAATTATTGTTTTATTTTCATTAATACTTTGTGAATAGACCTAAGTTATACTGGTTTATTCCTAAAAAATAAAACTCCGGAAACCCGAGCTTTAGCGAATCGACTGGAGTTTTATTCCTAAAAAATAAAACTCCGGTAATCAGCCGGAGTTTCAATCATCAATCAAAAAACGAATAGTCTAAGACTATTGTTCGCTGTAATTAGGGTTTATCCTAAATATGTTTTTAATATTTTACTTCTTGAAGTATGTTTTAATCTTCTAATAGCTTTTTCTTTAATTTGACGAACACGTTCACGCGTTAAGTCAAAAGTCTCACCAATTTCTTCAAGAGTCATTGGGTGTTGGTCGCTTAAACCAAAATATAAACGAACCACATCAGCTTCTCTTGGTGTTAATGTTTCTAAAGCTCTTTCAATTTCAGTTTGTAATGATTCGTGAATTAATTCTCTATCAGGATTTGGAGATTCACCTGAACGTAAAACGTCATAAAGGTTAGAATCTTCTCCTTCCACAAGAGGAGCATCCATTGATAAATGACGACCCGAGTTTTTCATTGACTCTTTTACATCATTCACGGTCATATCTAGTTCTTTTGCAATTTCTTCAGCAGAAGGAGGTCTTTCATTAGATTGCTCTAACAAAGCATACATTTTGTTGATTTTGTTGATAGAACCAATTTTATTTAAGGGCAAACGTACAATACGAGATTGTTCTGCCAAAGCTTGTAAGATAGATTGACGAATCCACCAAACGGCATATGATATAAATTTAAATCCACGCGTTTCATCGAAACGTTGAGCCGCTTTAATTAAACCTAAGTTTCCTTCGTTAATTAAATCGGGTAATGTTAACCCTTGATTTTGATATTGTTTTGCAACAGATACTACGAAACGTAAATTTGCTTTTGTGAGTTTTTCTAGTGCACGTTGGTCACCAGCTTTTATACGTTGTGCTAATTCTACTTCTTCATCAGCAGTAATTAGGTCAACTTTTCCAATTTCTTGTAAATATTTGTCTAAGGAAGCAGTTTCACGATTCGTTACCTGCTTGGTAATTTTTAGTTGTCTCATTCTTTTTACAGTACTTTTTTATTCGTGTACAGTTATTATACGTAAGTGTTTCAAAAAAGTTACAAAAGTTTTCTTTTTTTTTAGATTATGTCCATTTCGTTTTTAATTTGTGATGAGAAATAATCAATTTTGCGATTCATTTTATTGAAAAATTGATTTTGTTCACGTATTCCTGTACTATTTAGGGGAATTGAATTTTTAATTTGTTGCTTAAAAAAGTTTTCAACATTTTCACAACTTTCCTTGTCTTTTGTTATAAAGTAACCTAATAGCGTATAAGGTACAAATAATGTTAACCTATTATTAGTTTCAAAAAGAACATTATTATTTAGTAAGATCAATTCATTGTAATATAATGAAAATTTAGAATTTGGATTGTTGCATTTTTGTTTGATTATTTCAAGTATGTTTTTTAATTCATTCAATAATGAGTTTGCCGAATTATAATTTAATAAACCCGCTTGGTAGAAATATAATATTTGTTGTAGGCTACTGTTTATAGTTGTGTCATTCCAAACTTCTTTTATTTTAACTTTTTCATAAGCTTTTTTTAATTTCAGCATCACTTGCATAAAAGACTCACTGATTACAAAATCTTCAAAATTATTTTTTTGAGTTGTTGTGCTTAATAAGTTTATCCATACATAAGCTTTAAATTTTGACATAATAGAGCCTTCCATAAAATAAAACAACGGAATGTCTTTTGCAGAATAATACATAAGTGTCTCTTCTGAACTTGTTAGTAATGCAATACTTTCTGCTGATTGATTAAAATAAGTTAGCATGTCTTTTTGGGAAGTAATCTCAATTGTTTTTTCGACAACAATTTTATTTTGGTTAAAAAATATATTGTCCATTGAAATTGAAAAGTAGTTGCATAACGCAATGGTTTCTTCAATAGAAATTTTACTTTTTCCAGATACTCTTCTGTGGGCAGCATCATAACTTATCTTTAAAGCTATAGCTATCTCCTCATTAATTGAAGATGAATCTAAAATTTTACTTCTAATTTCTTTTAATAATATTTCTTGTTTGTTCATACCTTTTTTGCGATTATCACAAATATATAAAATTATATTATTATTTATCACAATATTTTTTGTGATTAACGTAATAAATTTGTTTTGAATTTTAAACGTATTAGTTATGAAAAAATCAGATTTATTTAGAAATAGAATTAGAAGAATAAAGCGATCTAGTGAGGATTTGTCAATTTGTACCTCAAAGGAATTGTATTCCTACTCATCTTTGATTAATAGATTAATGCAAAAAATGTTTGCCAAAAGTTATTTGGCATTGCTACTGTTCATTTCTGTTTGTAGTTATGCTCAAAATAATGATTTGTCATCTGAAAAAAAGACAACGATTTTCAGTTTTACTCCAAGATCAAAAAAGGTTGATAAGGTTAATGGATTTGCATTTGGTCTTGGTTTAGATTCTTTTGTAGACAATTCTTCCATCGAAAAAGTAAATGGTATTAATTTAGAAATTAATCCAGCATCCATATTGATTTTTATGTTTGCAAATCCTATGGGTTTTTCTGAAAAAGAAAGTGTAATTATAAATGGATTGCATTTGAGCACAGGAAATCTTTATGACAGTAAAATAAACGGTGTTTCTCTTTCTTTTTTTAACATTAATCATTCTTTGATCGGATTTTCTGCAAGTGCAACTTATTCTTATACAACATCGCAAAAGGGTTTTCATATAGGTGGCTTGTATAATGTTAGTCAACAAACAAAAGGTGTTGTGATTTCATTGTCTAATTATTGTGAAGATATGAAGGGCTTTCAGTTGGGTTTGTTCAATCAATCTAAATTGCTAAATGGTGTTCAAGTAGGAATTTATAATTATTCTCCAATTAACTCTAGTGGTTTGCAAATTGGATTGATTAATTATTCAAAAAATCACAAAGGTTTACAAATTGGATTTTGGAATATTAACGGAAAAAGGTCTATCCCTTTTGTAAATTGGTAAATTATGAAAAAGTATATATTATGTTTTGTGCTATTTTTGATTGCTCATTTGACTTTTTCGCAACATCAAGAATTTAATAAGTTTAATGTTGAAACAGGTGTACAAATTCCATTAGGAAACTTATCAAAAAAATTTGTTTTTTCTGAAGAAATAGGATTTTATTATAGAACAAAAATAGCTTTTGATGATGTTTTTAATGTTGGAATAAAATTCAATTTTCCCAATAAAAACACTGAGTTTACTTATTATGCAACGGATTCAACTTATCAAACTAAATTAAAAGATATTAATATTACAGTTTTAGGAAAAGTTGATAAACAATATGATTTTAAAGTACTAAATAATTCATTCGTTTTTGAATGGACTTCAGGTTTTGGATTTAGTTTTTTGCTATTTGATGATAAAGAAATTGTAAACAAAAAGCCCAATTGGGAAACTGATGAAAACGGAGAAAAGGCATTAAATATAAACTCAGATGCAAAAAGTTTGACTTCTGTTTTTATTTCTCAAGGAATCGGAATCATCAGAAAGAAAATTGGAATTTCAGCAAATTATAATTTTACACCATATAACTGGTTTTCTAAACGAATTGAAAAAAGCTTTGGAAATAGTAGTTTGTCTTTTGTTTTGACCTACAAAATTTGATCTGTATTTTTTATGTTTTAATTATATACTTGTCATTTTAAAAATTTGTATCTTTAAAAGATTACAAAAAACATTAATAAAATAACTAGATAAATGAAATTCAATATTATATTAAATAAAACAACAACCGTTGAAGAAATAGAGAATTACTGGACGAATCAAGATTATATAAATCTTTTAGAATTATTCAGTTTTCCAGATGCAAACACCATTAAACCAGAAAATTTAAGAGAAATGCTTTTTATGGCTATTGCTGATTTTGAGCCCAATGAAGCAGCAGAAATTGTTTTGGCTTATAAGCTTTCAGAAAGGTTGAATGAAGGACAAATTGCTCAAATTTCTAATGATATGTTGATTGATAAAGTGTGCGAAGAATACCCCGAAATAGATATGCATTATGCCTTATATAACATTAATCAATTGTTGTTTAAAGCTTACAATGGAAAATTTCTTAATGCCAAAGCAACAGTTGTAAATTTTTCAATTACTTCTTTAGATGGTTTTGATGGTGAAATTACCAAAGAGATCGTTTTAAAATCGTTTAACAACGGAATTTCAGACAGAAATGTAATTAAAAGATTGTTTTCAGACCAAATAACAACCGAAGAATCTTTTGAACAAGCCGAAGATATTTTATGGGAATTAAATAAAAAAGATACAACTACCTTTACATTTGTTACCTCTGAATATTGGTTGGATAAAGAAGAACTTATTGCTACTGAATTTGAAGGGGATTGTTTGTTAACAGAAGATGAAGAATAGCATTGTTTTACTCTTCGAAAAAGC
The DNA here is from genome assembly GCF_963975005.1 of uncultured Flavobacterium sp. Classification (GTDB taxonomy): domain Bacteria; phylum Bacteroidota; class Bacteroidia; order Flavobacteriales; family Flavobacteriaceae; genus Flavobacterium. The sequence continues at coordinate 8,814 of NZ_CAXBFR010000066.1, read as the reverse complement.
CTCATTCTAACGAATGAGGCTTTTTTATTATGTGAATCTGCGGCTAAAACAAAGTAAGTAGGACTAAAACACGATTATTTACTACTTAATCTGTTTACGTTTTAAAGTGTTTACGAATAATATAGTTCCAAGTTTATCGTATAAGTTAAACGTTTTAATTCCTTTTGATTTAATAGAACTTTCGTGAAAACCTAAAATAGTTAAATCAGCATATTTTGAAGTTTCATTTATTAATTCAATTTTATCTACTGTTTCGTCAATTGGAATAACAATAATATTTTTAGACGAAATAGGTAATCTTCCTGAAGAAGTTAATTCTATTAAGTTTGCTTTTTCTTCGTCAATATTTTCTTTGTTTACGGCTGCAAATATTTTAATTTCTGCACCTTTCCAGTCTTTATGTCCTAATATGATGTAAGAAAGCAAGATCATTAAATTTGCATTTTCATAATCTTCTTTCTTAATCCAAACATGAATTTCGTTTTTATATCCAAATCCTTTATCAGAACTAGCCAAAATACATAAATCATAGTTTGCACTTTGAACAAGTTTGTAATTATCAACCACATCTTCTAACCATTCTGTTGTTCCTTTTTTGAATTCAAACATCATCATGTTATTGTTGTGTCCAGAAATTCCAGGTTGTTGAATGGCTTGAACAATTGCATTAGTGTTTGAAGGAGAAATAATGGTTTCTAAAAACACATTTGAATTAGTATTGTTTGCAATTTTAATTAGTTTTTCTAATTTTTTATCAGCCACTTCTTTGGATTGTTTTGAAAAATAATCTTTTTCATAATGAATATAAGTCCCAAATCCATATCGGTCAGAAATCCATTTCATCATTTCAAAAGCAGTCAATCGTTCAAAAGAATCTTTAGATAAACATAAAACTCCTGGACGCCAATAATCATCCGATTTTTCTTTGTCAGTTTTTTGAAGAAATACTTGTAAATTACGACTAAACTGATGAATTACTCCTTGAAATATGTTAGCCATTCCTTTTTTTGATTCATTTTTGTGTGTGATATAGAAGTAAATTCCAACCATCAATAAGATTGAAGCAACAGCATATAGAGAGTTAATTTTAAACATTAAATACACACATAAAACAGCTCCCATTAAAGATAAATACCATTTTGATTTAAACGAAGGACGATAAGCTGGGTCAGCCGCAAAATGTTGCATAAAAGAAATTAAACACAAAGAACCATAAGTCACCATAAAAAACATCGAAATGACTTCGGCAACGGCATTTACATCACCCATCAAAACAAATATTAAGGCAATAACACTAGTTAGTATTGTAGCATTTCTTGGTTCATTTTTGTTTGGAGTGCCTTTGGCAACCCATTTATTTACAGAATCTTTCGGAAAAACATCATCGCTACCAATAGCTTGTAAAGTTCTTGGTGCAACCATGAAAGAACCTAAAGCTGAAGAAATTGTTGCAGCAGCTAATCCTAAAGGAATAATTGGTCCCCAATAGGCAATTTTACTCATCACTAATTGGTCGTTGATTAGATCATCTGGCGAAGCAGAGTAGGAGAGTTTTAAAGCGATGAAAACATAAATTACCATTCCGATAATTGTAGCCGCTAAAGTTCCCATTGGAATTGATTTTTTTGGGTCTTTTAAATCTCCAGATAAACCTACACCAGCGGTCATTCCTGTAAAAGCAGGGAAAATAATAGCAAAAACTGCGAATATTCCAACCTTTGAATCTACATTTTTAAATAAAAGAGAACTATCAAAAGTAGTTGAATAATCAGTTGTTCCGAAGAAAAACATGACTAATGAAACAAATAATATGGCTACAACAACATATAAAGCTTTCATGCCTAAATCTGCTCCTTTGGTTACCATAAGACTAATTAAAAGTAATAAAGCTGGAATACTAAATAACCTATTATCGTAAATGCTATACCCAAATTTAGATTCTATCCAAGGTTTAACGGCTTCAAATGATTCTGCAAATGCTATAATATAAAAAGCTACACTAATGGCTTGTGATAGGTATAGGGCAATTCCGATAGAAGCACCAATGTTTACACCAAATGAACGCGAGATAATAAAATATTCACCACCACCTTCAACTTTTTGATTCGTAGCAATTTCTGCCAAAGCCATAGCTGTTGGAATTGTAACTAAATGTCCAACTAAAATGATTAATAATGTACCGGTAAAACCAACTTCTCCAACGGCATAGCCAAAACGTAAGAACATTACAGCTCCAAGAATTGTAGATATTGCGGTTAAAAAAACAGGTAATGTTCCAAAATTAGCCTTTAAGTTCTGTAAGTTTTTTTGCATAATATAGCTTGTGTTCTATAATAGGACAGTAGTTTTATTGAATGTCGCAATTTTGATAAAAGTACTTAAAATAAAATAAAAAAGTCAATTTCTGTTTTTTAGAAATTGACTTTTTATTGCGGAAGGAATTTTTATTTTACTTCAAAATATTCATTTATAGAGATTGGTTTACCTTCGGAAGTAAAGCCTTCTATGTTAATTTCAAACTTACCTTTTATATCAGAAGTAAAAAAAGACATTTCTTTTTCATTCTCTAAGTCAATAGTTGGATTCCAAAGTAATTGACATCTATAATCTGGTACTCTTTCAAATTTTGAAACATCAGAATAATTCTGTTTGTAATAGTACTTTGTGGTTAAAGGCCTTTGTATTGGGGTTTTTAAAATAAAATCACCCGTTTCTTTTAGTTCGTAGTCAATTTCTTTGGTTATAAAATTAATAAGACCATTGTAAATTTTTGAACCATAAACGTATTTTTCGGTTATGTATTCAACTTTGTCGATGTTTTTTGTGTTGTATTCAAACAGCTCTTTTACATTTTGAATTAATAAACCGTCCACTAAAATTAAAGTGTATCCACTTTCAACACCATTTGATAATTTATCTCTTAAATTTATAGTATAAATACCATCTTTTTCTTTAAAAAAAGTATTAGGAAGTATTTCTATAATTGTTTCTTTTAACGTTGAAAATCGAGTATAATCATCTAAAGAAATTGTTTTTTCAAGAGGAAAATAAAAAGGTGTATTGCTTGGTTCATCTTTTATAGTGTCTTTTTTAATAGAAAAATAAGCATTTTCAATTTGATTTGCTATTGAACGTTTTTCAATTATTTTTTTTAATTCACTTGAAGCTTCTTGTGTTGGCGGAAATTGAAATTTTGAATAATCTATAGTGCGATTTGTTACTTCAATAGTGTAATTTTTTCTACTGTCATCCACAACTTGAAGTATTGCGTTTGCTTTGTTTGGCAACTCATCTAAAATAAATATAAACTCACCTTTTTTATTTGTATTAGTTAATTTGAATTCAAATGATTTTCCTGGAATAGATAATGCAATGGTTTTGTTTTCAATAGTGTTATTTGCATCAACTGCAGTTATTTTTCCAGAAATGACTTCACCTCTAATTTCTGGTAGAGAATTTACATTAAGATTTAAACTATTAGTGTTTTTTAAATTAGCTAAAAATTTTACTGAACTGATTGAATGGTTTTCAGTAGAATCGTTTATTTTTCTAACGGATAAAGAATAATTGCCTTTATTTTTTTTTTGTGTGTTTGGACTTATAGAAAATTTTACTTCTTCTCTTATTTTGTAATTTTTCTTATTTAAATTGATTTGAAGGCCATCTTCATTTTTAACTGATGGAGAAGTGCTAAATTTTGGAATTACAATCTTGCTTTGAAATGGATTTATGATTGTAATGTCAGCTTCAAACATATTAGATTTTGAGAAATTCATCATCCAATTTGTATAACCAATTAGTTTGTATGCTCCAGAATTTGCAGAAGTAGGGATGAAAATATCACCTTGTGCAACACCCTCTTTTAAAAGAAGTTTTTGTTTAGAAATGCTGTTTCCGTCAACGTCAAAAAGATCTATGTAAACAATTTTGCTTATAGTGCTAAAAGTATGATTAATAGAATTTAAACAATATACCTTATAAAATATAGACTCACCAACAAGTATAGTTGGATTATTTATATGCAAATAAATAGATTCATTAACAGCTGAGTCAAAAGTTTTAACATCTCTTGAATTTATGTTAGTTTGTGCCCAACTATTTATTGAATACATTGAAACTAAAGCAAAAAGAATTATTTTTTTCATTTATTGTTTTTTTATTTTTTATTGCCAAAAAGCAGGAACTATATTTGAGCCAACTGTTCTACAATCTCCACATTTTGGTATTACCATATTATATAAAGGATCATCGTCTTCATATAATATTATTGTTTTTTGTTCCATTCTAACTAACATTCCACAAAGGGCATTCCAGTGTTCAGCACAGGATAAACTAATGTCAAATTCAATAACTTCACAATCAATAAAATATTTTGGTTTTTCTTCACCTGGGAAAAAATCATCATAATTAAAGAATAATCTCTTTACAGATAAGGTTGATACATCGAAAAAACCAATTACTTTTTCATTTTTATTTACGATTGAAGAAATGTTACCACTAAAAAATCCAGGTTGATTTGGAGTCAATACATTGCCAGAAGCAGATAAGTCTTTTAATGTTTTATAAAAAGTAAAAGCGGCAAGGTTTTGTATATATTGTTTTACTAAAATACTGTATCTGTCAGCAATAATGAAATTAGTTTGACTTATAAATCGTACAGAAAAATTTTCTATTCTATCTTCTGAATAATTTGTGGTATTTTCTAATATTATTTCTGTAGACTTGTCCGTTTTGTAACAGGTTTTAGAAGGACCACTTCTTGATGATGTAATAAAATAAATAGGTAACTGAGGATCTACATAATAATTAATTTTCAAACTATCTGGTGCCCAATAAGGAACAATAAAGCGATATGTTTCTTCGTATTCATATCTATAGTATTTAGAAGTACCTATAGGATCAAAACTGTTTGCCGTTATATCAACACCATTTACTCCAAATTTGTTTTTAACAGTTGCTTCAATAGAATTTAAATTATTAACTGCTGTTAATTTTTCTCTAGTAGAGGTATATTGTTTTCCGTTGCTGGTATTTATAAAAAGTTGGTATTGTCTTTCGGGCATAGCTTGAAATTCAAACTGTGAAATATATTTTCCGTTAGATTCTACAAAATTAAATTTATTTTCTAAATCATCAATAATATAAACAATAGCATTGGTTTCAACTTGAGGTTCTTTTTCTTCTAATTGAAACGTTCTACTGATTTTTATTTCTTGTATTTTTAGTTCGTTTGTAATAGTTGCTTCAATAACAATTACATCTTCAAAAGTATTTGATTGAAGAGCATAGGGCTCTGTGCAACTACTAGTCACAATAATAAAAGTTAATAAAAATATTACTTTCTCCATTTGTTAAGTTCTTATTGCCAAAAACTTGGAATAGTATTGCTTCCAGTAACCCTACAATCACTACATTCAGATTTAAATGTACTAACATTAGGTTGAGAAGTTGTTTGGTGTCTTAAGATTTTTTTTGTTCTAATTTTATTTACAAAGTCTGTTAGTCCAAATACTGGAAAACCGGTTGATCCTCTCAGTAATGTGGTGTCATAAACTGTTTCAATACATTCATAAGGGAAGTCAGGTATTTCTGTATTTGGAAATAAATCACTATAATTAAAGAATATTCTTTTTTCAGAAACAGAAGAAACATCAAAATACCCAATCACTTTTTCGTTACTATCACTATTATTTTTTATATTTCCATAAATAAAACCTGGTTGATTTGGTGACAAAACAGACCCAGATCCAGAAATATCTCTCAAAACCTTATAATATGAATATGAATTAATATTATGTATGTATTGCTTTACTAAAATACTATATCTATCAGCAATAATAAAATCTTCTTGACTAATAAATCTAATGGAATAGTCACTTATTCTATCTTCAGCATAAGAAGTTGTATTGTTTAAAATAATTTCAGTTGATTTAGCTGTTTTAAAACAATTTTTAGATTCACTTGAGCGGTCTACTATATTAAAAGCATAGGTAATATGTCCATTCAGATCCCAGTATTCTGCATTTCCGTAAACAGTTATGCTGTCTGGAACCCATTGTGGTACGGTAAAACGATGTGTTTCTTCATATTCATACCTATAGTATTTTGAAGTTCCTGTCGGGTCATAGCTATTTGCAGTTATGTCAATTCCATTAACCCCAAATTTATTTTTTACCTTGGCTTCAATTGATGTCATATTATTAACAGTTGTAAGTTCTTCTCTAGTAGATGAATATTGTTTACCGTTACTAGTATTTACAAATAGCTGGTATTGCCTATTTGGCACCGCTTGAAATTCGAACTCAGAAATGTATTTGCCATTTGTTTCATTAAAATTATATTGATTGCCTAAATCATCAATAACATAAACCGTAGCATTGGTTTCGGTTTGTGGTTCGTTTTCTTCTAATCTAAAGGTTCTGGTTACTTTTATTTCTTGTTTTTTAAGTTCGTTGGTAAGGGTTGCTTCAACAACCAAAACATCTTCAAAAGTATTTGATTGAAGAGCATAAGGCTCTGTGCAACTAATTGTCGCAATCATAACTAAAAACAATAACACTAATTTTTTCATAATTTAAATTTTATTCCCAAAAATCAGGGACTTCTGTTGACCATAATCTATTGCATTCTCCGCAAATAGGTTTTACAGTTACAAACATTCCATCTATAACATCAAAATAAATTTCAGATTCATATTGTACTAAAGCTAAATATAAAGCATATTTTCCAAATTCACAATAAGGAGGCTTGTTCTTTGGAGGAGGTTCCATATTGCAATCTTCAATTTCCAAAAACGGATTGTAACTATAAGTGGAACAAGCAAATGAGTAATTTGGATATGCTTCACCTTCAAAAAAATCATTATAATTGAAAAATATTCTTTTTTTGAAAACTGAAGATACGTCAAAAAAGCCAATTACTTTTTCTGAATTATCAGTTTTATTGTTGATGTTTCCTTCAATAAACCCTTGTTGTTTTGGAGATAGTAAGCTGGTGTTAGTACTAGATAAATCCTTTAGTTTACTGTAAAATGTATGCGCTTCTAAATTTTGTACAAATTGCTTAACTAAAATACTGTATCGGTATGCGATAATTGAATTGTTTTGAGGTATAAATCTAACAGGAAAATCAGTTATTTTGTCTTCTGAAATAGCTGTGGTATTAGCGAGCAAAATTTCGTTTGAATATTCTGTGTTATAACAAACTTTACTATTGTAGCTTTTTTGGGTTATCCAAGTAGATACAATAAAATTTGTAGGATTGTATGATAAATTTAAACTATCACTGGTCCAATATGGAGATACAATTTTATAAGTTTCTTCATATTCAAATCTATAATATTTTGATCTATTAGTTGGATCAAAGCTATTAGCTGTAATTTCTACTCCATCAACTCCTAATAAATTAGTTGCATTTACATTTAATTCTACTTGGTTTGATATTGAAGGCAATTCTTCAATTGTAGAATTGTATTCTTTTCCATTACTTGTATTTACAAAAAGTTGGTATTGTCTATCAGGAATTGCTTGAAATTCGAATTCAGAAATATATTTTCCGTTTTCTTCTTCAAAATTATATTGATTTCCTAAATCGTCTGTTATATAAACTGTTGCATTAGTTTCAAAAGTTGGATCTTTTTCTTCTAACTGAAAAGTTCGAGTTATTTTTATTTCTTGTTTTTTTAATTCGTTTGTAACAGTAGCTTCTATAACTAACACATCTTCAAAAGTATTATTTTGAATAGCATAGGGTTCTGTACAGCTTAAAGTTGTAACTAAGATGATTAATATGTAAAGTGCTCTTTTCATGATTTCATGTTTTATTGCCAAAAATCAGGAACCTTATTAATGCCTATTGATCTACAATCTCCGCACTCAGGTGGAACCATTCTGTATATGTTTGCAATTCTTTCATACAGGATTAAATTTCCTTGCCTTGTATTTATTACTAAATTTGTTAAACCAAAAGGAGGTGTTATACTTTTTTCTTTTAATAAATTTCTGTCATAATCTAAAATATTGCATTGATAAAAATATGGAGGCTCAGGTTCACTAGGGAAGATGTCTTGGTAATTGATAAATATTCTTTTTTCAGAAACAGAAGAAACATCAAAAAAACCAATAATTTTTTCATTTTTATTTTCAACAGCCTTTATATTTCCAGTTATAAAACCTGGTTGATTTGGAGATAATACATTGCCAGAACCGGACAGGTCTTTTAAAGTTTTGTAAAAAGTGTAAGCGGGCAAATTTTGAATATATTGTCTTATTTTAATGGTATACCTGTCGGCTATTATATAATTATCATAATTAATGAAACGTATTGATACGTCTTTAATTCTATCTTCTGTTAAAGTAGTTGTATTTGATAAAAGTATTTCAGTATTTTTATCTGTTTTAAAGCAAGTTTTTGATTCTCCATTTCTTTGGTGTTGCGTTAGAGCATAAGCTATTTTTCCTTTGTCAGGATCGTCATATTCTGCATTTCCAAAAATACGTAAGCTATCAGCTGCCCAATATGGAACAGAAAAACGATATGTTTCTTCGTATTCATATCTATAAAACTTAGATGTAGCTGTAGGGTCAAAACTATTGGCTGTTATATCTAAACCATAAACGCCAAATTTATTTTTTACCGTTGCTTCAATAGAACTTAAATTGTTAATAGTTGTAAGTTCTTCTCTTGAAGATATATATTCTTTTCCATTACTCGTGTTCACAAAAAGTTGGTATTGTCTTTCTGGAAAAGCCTGAAATTCAAATTCAGAAATATATTTTCCGTTTTCTTCTTCAAAATTATATTGATTTCCTAAAT
>NZ_CAXBFR010000065.1:0-15569 GCF_963975005.1 uncultured Flavobacterium sp. | reverse complement strand
GTTTTTGAAAAGCTTAAACAAGGAGAAACTTTATTAACACAATACCGTTTGCGTAAAAAAGACGGCAGTTTTATTTCGACAGAACTCAGCACAAAAAAGATAGCTGAAGGTCAATTTTTGAACATTGTAAGAGATATTACCGAGCGTAAACTTGCCGAACGTAAAATTCAAGAAAGTGAAACAAAATACCGTTCTTTTTTTGAAAACAGTATGGATGCTATTCTATTAACTAGTTTAGATGGCAAAATACATTCAGCTAATCCAGCGGCTTGTGCTATGTTTAGCTATTCAGAAGAAGAAATTATTAAGTTAGGGAGAGAAGGATTAACAGACTTTACAGATCCTCGTGTAGCAATTTTAATATCCGAAAGGGAAAATCATAAAAAAGTGAAAGGTGAGATCACTTTATTACGCAAAGGTCGCATTCCTTTTGAAGCAGAAATTTCATCGGCAATTATTGATCATGTTTCTAAAAAAAATGATGAAATAAAGTTTTCTAACATGATTATTCGAGATATTACAGAACGTAAACAAGCTGAAAAATCTTTAGAGAAAAGTGAAAAAATACTTTCTTTTATATTTAATAATCATTCTGATATGCAAATATTGGTTAGTACAGATGATGATGACGAATTTCGACTGGTTGCCATTAATAAACCCTATTTAGCAACTACAGAACTTTTAGGTATTGATCTTGATGTGAATGATGTTATAGGAAAACCCGTTCGTGTATTAAATAAAGTAATTGGATTAAGTGATGAATATTATGAGGCTACCATTGCTAAATATAAAGAAGTAGTTAACACAGGTAAACCAATTAACTTTTTGGAGAGTTTAGATATTTCAGGGCAAATTTTTACGCTTGAAATAACCTTAAGCCCAGTAATGAATGAGAATGGTGAATGCCAATATTTATTATATAATTCACATAATATTACCGAACAAACAACAGCAACAAGAGCATTAATTGAAAGTGAAGAAAAATTTAAACAAATATTTTTAACTAGTCCAGATTTTGTTACAATTACTCAAATTGAAGATGGAAAATATATTGATATAAATGAAAACTTTATAAATACAACTGGGTATACTCGTGAAGAGATTATTGGTAAAACGGCAATTGAAATGAATATTTGGCAAGCTATTGATGACCGAAATCGTATGCTTTCTAAATTAAATGAATTTGGAAAAGTTGAGAATATGGAAGTAAAATTTATTTTAAAAAACGGAGATGTTATTGACGGACTAATGTCAGCAGCCCATTTGATAATAAATAATAAACTTCATATTCTTACCATAACAAGAGACATTACCGAACTTAAACAAGCTGAAAGAGCCTATAGAGAATCTGCCTCAAATTTAAGATCTATGATAGATAATCGAGAGGATTCTATCTGGTCTATAGATCGCGATTTTAACTATATTATATTTAACAGTGCTTACGAGAAAATTATAAATAGTCAATATAATATTGAGCTTAAAAAAGGCATGAGTTCTACGGAGAATCTCAATGAAGAAGAAGCCCATTTTTGGATACCTTTATTTGAATCTGTCTTTAAAGGTGAAAATATTACATTTGAATTTTCTCATGTATTGAACGATGAAATTCGTCATTTTCAAACTTCTTTAAATCCGATAATAGAAGATAATATAATTACTGGAGCTTCTAGTTTAAGCGTCGATATAACAAATCGAATACTGATGGACGAAGCCCTTAAATTATCGGAAGAAAAATTTGAGAAAACATTTAGATTAAGTCCTTATATGGTTTCACTAAGTACCTTTGAAGGACAAATAATAGAAGTTAATGATAGTGTTTTTAACACACTTGGTTACACTAGAAAAGAGCTTCTAGAGAATATTACTACTGAATATCCTATTTGGGTAGATCAAAAGGAACGGGAAAAATTTGCGAATCTTTTAAAAACAGACGATTCCTTGCATGAAATGGAAGTACAATTTCGTAAAAAATCTGGAGAAATATGTGATTATTTATTATCTGCATGTGTTATTGAAATAAATGAACGAGAATTATTTCTTAGCATAACACAAGATATTACAGATCGTAAAAAAGCAAAAACGGCCTTAGTAAATGAAAAAAACTTACTAACTGCCATTATTGAGAACATTCCGGTTATGCTTACCCGTTATGACCCAGAAACGAATATGCTTTATTTAAACAAAGCGTTTGAAGAAAAAATAGGTTGGAAAACAAAAGAACTTGAAGCAATTAATTTGATGGAAAAGGTATATCCGGATCCAAATTATCGTGAAGAAGCCTTGGCTTATATGCAAGAATCTACTACCGATTGGAAAGAATTTCAAATTTATTCTAAGGCCGGAGAAGTAATTGATTCTGAATGGTGTAATATTCGCTTAGATGACGGAACCCAAATTGGTATTGGAATAGACATTACTGAGGAGAAAAAAATTAAAACTGAAATTACAACTCTAAATACTGAACTCGAAAATAAAGTAAAGCAACGAACTTTTCAACTTGAATCTATAAATAAAGAATTGGGAACTTTTACGTATTCTGTTTCGCACGATTTAAAAGCTCCTTTGCGAGGTATTGATGGGTATAGCAAATTGCTTTTGGATATTTACAAACCAGAATTAAACGAAGAAGCACAATCATTTATCGAAAAAATACGAAGTTCTACACTACAAATGAATCAAATTATTGACGATCTTTTAGATTATTCGCGTTTGGAAAGAAGTCAGTTACAAATTGGAAAAATAAAAATTAAAGAGTTGATTAAATCTGTACTTTCAATGTATACAGAAGAATTAGAAGCAGGTTATTTTAAACTAAATACGAAAATCGAGGATATTGAAATCGTTGCTGATTCTAAGGGATTGGTTATAGCTTTTCGTAATCTTGTTGAAAATGCCATAAAATTTACCAAAGGAAAAACCAATCCTACTATAAAAATTGAAATTAAAGAAACCGAGTTGTCTTGGATTATAAGTGTTAATGACAATGGAATTGGTTTTGACATGCAATATCATCATAAGATTTTCGATATTTTTCAACGTTTACAAAGAGTCGAAGATTTTCCTGGAACGGGTATAGGTTTAGCTTTAGTAACTAAAGCTATGCAAAGAATGCAGGGCAAAACATGGGCTGAAAGTGTCCTTGATGTTGGTTCAACTTTTTATTTAGAAATCCCTAAAAATCAATAATATGGCATTAGAAAACATTCAAAAACCAATTTTACTTGTTGAGGATAATCCTATTGATTTGGATCTTACATTACGTGCTTTTGCCTTAAAGAATATTTCAAATCCCATTCAGGTAGCCAGAGATGGTGAAGAAGCTTTAAGCTATTTTGAACGATGGGAAAATGGAGAACCAAAACCTATTGTTATACTACTTGATATAAACATGCCCAAAATTGACGGTCTAGAAGTACTTAAAAAATTAAAGGAGCATCCCGATTTTAAAATAATACCAGTGGTAATTTTAACTACTTCATCCGAATCAGCCGATTTACAAAAAGCTTATCAATTGGGCGTTAATTCATATATTATAAAACCAATAAGTTTTGAAAATTTCCTTGATGTAGTAGGTCATATAGATTTGTATTGGAGATTAACGAATAAGCCTTTATAAAAAGCATTAAACCTATATAGTATAATTAAAACATAGATTATATGAAAATATTACTCCTTGAAGACAATTTTTCCGATGCCGATTTAGTAAAAATAGGTTTAACAAGACTTATTCCAGATGTGCATATCGAGCATGCTTGCACATTAAAACAAGCTAGACTTATTTTACAAACTACCCCTAGCTTTGATATTGCCCTTTTGGATGTGAATTTACCCGATGGGAATGGTATTGAATTTCTTATGGAAATTAGACAACAGCATTTGAATTTCCCCGTTGTTATACTAACAGGATCAGGTGATGAAGAATCCGCTGTTACAGCCCTTAAAATAGGAGCCGAAGATTATATTTTAAAGCGAAATGATTATATTTCTAAACTTCCCGAAATACTAAATCAAGCTATACTTAATTTTAAAAAGAATGCCTTAAAAAAAGCAGAAGTTATTAATGTGTTGTACATTGAGCATCATGCTGCTGACATAGATTTTACACTGCGCCATTTTGCACAATATGCTCCTTTTATTCATATTGACGCTATATCTAATGCCGATGAAGCTTTACTTAAATTAAAAGACACCGAAAAATATAAGGTAATTTTAATGGATTACAGGTTGCCTGGAATGGATGCTTTAGAATTGATAAAGACTATTCGTCAAGAACTAAAATTAGATACTCCAATAATTTTAGTTACTGGTCAAGGATGTGAAGAATTAGCTGTTCAAACACTAAAAATTGGAGCCAATGATTACCTGACTAAAAATGAAGATTATTTAATTAGACTTCCAAGCCTTATAATCAACTCTTATCAACACTGGGAGTTAAAAAGAAAGCATGAAGCTCAAATAGAAAGTGAATCTAAGTACCGTCTGTTAGCAGATAATTCTGCGGATACTATCTTTGCGCTCGATATGGACCTTAATTATACTTATGTAAGTCCAGCAGTAAAGACTTTGCGGGGGTTTGAGCCCGAAGAAGCTATGAAGCAACAAATAAGCGACGTATTAACACCTTCTTCTTATCAAAAAGCAATAAAACTATTATCAGAATTACTTTCAGAGGCTTCCTACCTTAAAAATAGTGAAGTTGTTCAAAAATCTATTGAGTTGGAGATGTTTCGAAAAGACAATTCAACTGTTTGGACTGAAGTAAAAGCATCCCTGATTTTAGACGATAACAAAAACCCTATTGGTGTTTTGGGAATATCTAGAGATATTTCTGAACGCAAATTAATTTCAGATAAGTTATTGCAACTTTCTCGTGCTGTAGAGCAAAGTCCAACACTTATTGTCATAACTAATACAAAAGGTATAATTGAATATGTTAACCCAAAATTTAGCGCAATAACGGGCTACTCTTTAGAGGAAGTGATAGGAAAAAATACAAATATTTTAAAGTCGGGTCATACATCTCCTTCTGCATATAAAAAAATATGGAAAACAATTGCTTCTGGTGGAGAATGGAAAGGCGAATTTCTTAATAAACGAAAAGATGGCAGTTTGTATTGGGAAGAAGCTTCAATTACTTCTATTAAGAATTCAGAAGGAGAAATAACTCATTATCTTGCTGTAAAATCAGATATTACCGAAAAGAAAAAAAACATTGATGAACTTATCATTGCTAAAGAAAGAGCAGAAGAAAGTGACCGACTGAAATCGGCCTTTTTAGCCAATATAAGTCACGAAATTAGAACTCCCATGAATGGTATTTTAGGTTTTTCTGAATTGCTTAAACAACCCAACCTTACTGGCGATGAACAGATAAAATACTTAAAAATTATCGAGAAAAGTGGAAATCGAATGCTGAATATCATCAATAATATTGTTGATATTTCTAAAATTGAAGCTGGCTTGGTAGAATTAACAAATTCTGAAACAAATATAAATAATCAAATAGATTATGCTTTCACCTTTTTTAAACCAGAAGCTGAGAAAAAAGGAATTCAACTTGTTCAGAATCCTACCTTGCAAAAACAAGAAGCAATTATTAATATTGACCGCGAAAAATTATATTCTATTCTATTAAATCTAATTAAAAATGCTATAAAATATTCCGATAAAGGTACAATCGAAATTGGGTATAAATTAATAAAAGCCCAAAAAGAGCCTTTTATAGAATTTTACATCTCCGATACGGGTATTGGTATTTCTACTGACCAGCAAGAAATGATTTTTGAGCGATTTATTCAAGCAGATATTTCTGATAGAAATGTAAGACATGGAGCAGGTTTAGGTCTTTCTATTTCGAAGGCATTTGTAGAACTTATGGGAGGTGCCATTCGTGTTGAGAGCAAAGAAGGTATTGGCTCAACTTTTTATTTTACTGTACCTTATTCTCCTTCAAAAGGTATAGTAAAACAAGAAAAAGAACCTATTACCTCTATTGATTATGGAATTCCTAACAATCTAAAAATTCTTATTGCAGAGGATGACGAAATCTCAAAAAAACTCTTAACTTTTCTACTTAAACCAATAGCTAGTGAATTATTGATTGCTCGAAATGGTCAAGAGGCTGTTGAATTATATAAAACCAACCCTGATATTGACATTATTTTAATGGACATACAAATGCCAATAATGGATGGATTTGAAGCAACACGACAAATCAGACTTTTAAATAAAAATGTAAAAATTATTGCACAAACTGCTTTTGCCTTATCTGGAGATGAAGGAAAAATTAAAAATTCAGGTTGCAACAGCTATATCAACAAACCTATTAAAAAAGAAGCTCTATATTTGGCTATTAAAGAAAATCTGCAATAAGCTCTATATTCCTTCAAAAGTTTCTCTAACATACGAATCACTTTACTAAATTATTTTAAACAATGCCTGAAACGAATTATAACATAAAAGGTTTAAGCATGGAACAGGTAATTTCTGCAAGGGAACTCCATGGTCAAAACAAATTAAATTACAAACAAGAGAATACGGTTTTAGATGCCCTAAAAAATTTAGCTAAAGAACCCATGATTCTTTTGTTATTAGTGGCATCAATCATTTATTTTGTAAGTGGAAATATTGGTGATGGAATTTTTCTATCCTCAGCCATTATTATTGTTTCAGTTATTGCTTTGTTTCAAGATTCGAGAAGTCGCAATGCCTTGCAAAAATTAAAAAATCTATCACAACCTCATTGTAAAGTCATTCGAAATGGAGAAACTATTGAAATTCCAAGTGAAGAATTAGTGGTTGGAGATAGTATGGTTGTTGAAGAAGGGACTTCCATTTCAGCTGATGGAACTATTATACATTCTAATGATTTTTCGGTGAATGAATCTATCTTAACTGGAGAATCGATGGCTGTTTTTAAAGACAAAGATGGAGACGAACCTTTTGTGTTTAATGGTACTTCCGTAGCTAGTGGATTAGCCATAATAACCATTACACATATTGGAAACGAAACCCAATTAGGAAAGATTGGTAAGAGTTTAGAAAGCATTGAAGAGGAAAAAACACCTTTAGAATTGCAAATTAACAATTTTGTAAAAAAATTAGTTTTTGTTGGTGCTGTTGTCTTTGTAGTGGTTTGGGCTATTAATTATTTTCATTCGTATGATATATTAGACAGTTTATTAAAGGCATTGACTTTGGCCATGAGTATTTTACCTGAAGAAATTCCGATGGCATTTACAACGTTTATGGCTATTGGTGCTTGGAGATTGATGCAAAAAGGAATTGTTGTTAAGCAAATGAAAACAGTCGAAACATTAGGTTCAGCAACCGTTATTTGCACCGATAAAACCGGAACTATTACTGAGAACCGAATGAGTTTGGCTAAAGTTTTTTCGCTAACTACTCAAAAAATAGTTGCTCCAGAAGAAACAAATACTACAGAAAAAGACCTGATAACTCTTGCCATGTGGGCTAGTGAACCTATTCCGTTTGATCCGATGGAACTTGCCTTGCACAAAGCTTATAGCGATTTTACATCAGAAGATGAGCGACCTCATTTTAAGCTAGTTCACGAATATCCATTGGGTGGGAAACCTCCCATGATGACACATGTTTTTCAGAATGAATCAGGAAAACGAATCATTGCAGCCAAAGGAGCACCTGAAGCTTTAATGGCTGTTTCTACTTTATCTAAAGAAGAAAAGGAACAAATTAGTAATGCCATAGAAACAATTACTAAAGAGGGTTACCGTGTTTTAGGCGTAGCAGAAAGTACCTTTGAAGGGACTGATTTTCCTCCAACACAACAAGAGTTTCAATTTCAATTTAAAGGTATTGTCGCTTTTTACGATCCACCTAAAAAGAACATTACTAAAGTATTAGAGGATTTTTATCAAGCAGGAATTGCTGTAAAAATAATAACAGGTGACAATGCTGCAACTACCATGGCCATTGCAAAACAGATCGGATTTAAAGGCTATGAACATAGCTTAACGGGTGATGAACTAATGCAATTATCAGATGCTGAATTGCAAGAAAAAGTAATGCAAACTACTATTTTTACCCGAATGTTTCCTGAAGCAAAATTAAGAATCATCACAGCATTAAAAGAACAGCATCAGATTGTTGCCATGACAGGTGACGGTGTTAATGACGGACCTGCTTTGAAAGCAGCACACATTGGCATAGCAATGGGTAAGAAAGGAACAGAAATAGCCAAACAAGCAGCTTCCTTAATTTTATTAGAAGATGATTTATCTAAAATGGTAGATGCCGTTGCGATGGGTAGAAAAATTTATTTTAATCTTAAAAAAGCGATTCAATATATCATTTCCATTCACATTCCCATAATTCTGACTGTATTTATTCCTTTGGCTTTAGGATGGATTTATCCAAATATATTTTCACCGGTACATATTATATTTTTGGAATTAATTATGGGACCTACATGCTCTATTGTTTTTGAAAATGAACCGATGGAGAAAAACACTATGTTGCAGAAGCCAAGACCTTTTACAGCCACTTTTTTTAATTGGAAAGAGCTAACAACGAGCATTATTCAAGGATTAGCTATTACGGCAGGAACACTTTTTACGTATCAATATTCTATTTATTTAGGCTTTAATGAAGCCCATACCCGAACCATGGTTTTTACTGCTTTAATTGCATCTAATGTCTTTTTAACTTTAATAAATCGTTCTTTTTACTATTCTATTTTTACTACTTTAAAATATAAAAATAATATGGTTTTACTAATTATTGGAATCACGATAACCCTTACTGGACTAATGCTTTTTGTAGCTCCTTTATCTGCTTTCTTTGGATTTGTCAATTTAACGTTCACTGAATTTATTACTTGTATTGGAATTGGTTTTGTATCTGTAATTTGGTATGAATTGGTAAAAATAAGAACTAGGATGAAAAGTAGTCCTATTAAGTAGAGGAGGAGTAGTGTTTATTGATTTAATCCAAGTGTTATCGTCCAGTTTATACATGCATTGCCAATAAGTTTTTTGCCTTTTCAAGGTCTATTCTTTTTTATTTTTGTAACTTTAAAGAATAGCTAGATTTTAAGAAATTAAGCTATAACTATTTAATTTTTAAAGAATTATTTTAAAATAAAAAAAAATGAAAACACAAAAAAACTTAGGCATATGGATGGATCATGCCACTGCTCAACTGATAGATTTAAATGCTGATAAAGAAACTAAAGTTATTACTTCAGATTTTACTATTGAGACTAAAGAAGAAGCTTTAAGTAAAAGTGAAAAAAGTATGCACAATAAGAGACAGCAAATGCATGAAGCTTATTATAAAGAAATTGGTAATTCAATTTTAAACTATGATCATTTGCTTTTATTTGGTCCTACAAATGCTAAAACCGAACTGCATAATTTCTTGAAGCAAGATTCGCACTTTAAGAATAAACAAATCGATGTTGAAGCTGCTGATAAAATGACCGATAATGAAAAAGATGCTTTTGTAAAAAAACATTTTGAAAATTAGTTAGTGACCGTTTTTAATAGTTAGATAATACTGTTTAGTAAAAAACAATCATACAAAGAGGTTTAACCTGTTTTTATGGTTGTTTTTTTTTAAATTTGACTTTTTTAAAGTAGTTTTAAAAAACAAATATATTTTACTTTACATACTTTTAATTAAAGCACTATAAATGACCAATTTTCCTGTTATTACTTCGACATTATCTGAAAAGGATTTAGGTGTTTTTATTCAAGAAAAATATACCTTAGGAGAAGGCTTTACTTGTAAATTATTTAGAACAGGTATTAATCATACATATTTTATGGCTGATGCTTTCTCTAAGTATGCTGTCAGAGTATATTGCTACAAATGGCGAACTAAAGAGGAGATAGAAGCAGAGTTAAGTCTTTTGCTGATATTGAATCAAAATAAGCTTTCGGTTTCTTTTCCCTTAGCGGATAAAAATGGAGAGTTGATACAAGAAATTAATGCCCCCGAAGGACTTCGTTATGTAGTGCTTTTTTCGTTTGCTGAAGGTAAAAAAATGCGGTTTATGAGTCAAGAAACTTGTTCAGCTATAGGTTCTTTAATGGCTAAAGTTCATCAAGTTACAGAGCGGAAAGAAATAAATCGAATCACTTATAATCTTGATGTTTTACTAAATAAATCCTATCAAAACTTAAAACCTTTTTTTACAGAAGATTTGAAAGCCATGCAACTGATTAAACAAATGAGTTCTTCTATTTCTGAAACCTTTACAGCAACAAAATTTTCTGCTACACAAAAAGGGATAGTTCATTTAGATATTTGGTATGATAATTTGAGTGTTACTAACGCTAACGAAATCACCCTTTTTGATTTTGATAATTGTGGTAATGGAGCCTTAATTTTAGATGTAGGTTATTTTTGTAAACAATTGTTTTTTATAGAAACAGACAAAGATATTTATGAATCAAAAGTGGCAAGTTTCTTAAACGGTTACCAAAAAGAAAGGCCTTTATCGGATGCAGAAATTCAATTAATTCCAGAAGCAGGAGCTTCTATTTTTATCCATTATCTTGGCGTTCAAGCCCAACGCTTTGATTGGTCTAATATCTTTTTGACAGAAAATTATCTTAACATGTTTGTGGGAAGAATAAAAGCATGGCTTGATTATTATGAAAAATAGAATGTAAAAAAAAGTATTTATTACTACTATTTGGTGCTTATTTGTTTTTTTTAAAGCAAAACATTGAAGTTTATAATTTTTTAATATACATTTGTTTTTGCAGTTGTTATGTTAAACAATGAACTATAAACACACTAAACACTATATTTAAAACCAATTACCATGAAAAAACTTTCTATACTTTTAGCTATTATCTGTTTGACGATTGGACAGTTTTCATTTGCCTGTGATTGCAACAGTCAAGATGAATTTAAAAAAGCAGCTCCTCAATCAGAATTTGTAGCCTTGGTAAAAGTGACCAAATATTTGACTTATAAAAATATATATGGTGTTGAAACCCCTATTTCGATGGAACTTGAAATTATTGAAACTTATAAAGGCAAAGAAAAGAAAAGAAAAATCACAGTTTGGGGTGGAGACGTAAATATTTGTAGACCTATGTTAAACAAATTTAAAAAAGATCAATACTATGTTGTTGCTTTAGATAAAGTAGTAGAAAATTCTAATGGAATCTCTCATCCAGGAGAAAAGAGTTCTGATTATTTTATTGCTCAATGTGGTGAACGTTGGCTAAATGCAGATGTTAAAAGTGGTACTGTTACAAATTGGATTACTGAAGAAGTTAAAACAGTTAGTCTTAAAGAAATAAAAGCTATTTTTTTAAAGGACTAAGTACTATTTATGCCTTAAGCATATTATATTTATTATAGTTACTTCTCAAATTTATTATAAAATTTGAGAAGTTTTTTTTTACGTCTAATTTTAAACTTATATCTATATGCCCGTTAAAAACCTTTCCCTTTCGGAAATCTCTTTCACAAGAATTGATTCTTATCCTAATAGGCCTACAATTGTGTTTCTACATGATTCTTTAGGTAGTATTGCGTTGTGGAGAGATTTTCCAGAAAAAATAGGTGAAATGTCACAATGTAATGTACTTATTTACGACCGACAAGGGTATGGAAAGTCTTGCGGCTTTTCTTATGAGCATCGCGAGAATACTTATATGGAAGACGAAGCGGATATTTTAAATGATTTATTAGACTATTGGAAGTTAGACCAAGTTATTTTATTTGGACATAGTGATGGAGGTTCTATAGCCTTGTTGATGGCAGCCAAATATTCCACAAGAGTTATGGGAATTATTACAGAAGGAGCTCATGTTTTCGTGGAAGATTTTACGATAAAAGGAATTAAAGAAGCGATACAACTTTACGAAACATCAGATTTAAAAGTAAAACTAGAAAAATATCATGGTTCTAATACGGAAGCTATGTTTTGGGCTTGGGCAGGAACATGGAATAAGAAAGCGTTTTTAAGTTGGAACATAGAACCTTTTTTATCTAAAATTCAATGTCCTTCTTTAATTATTCAAGGAGAAAAAGATGAATATGGTTCCATAAAACAAGTAGAAAGTATAGTAGAACAGGTTAGTGGTTCAGTAGAAAAGTATATGATACCAGCAATTGGCCATACACCCCATAAAGAAGCTACGGAGAAAGTTTTTTCTAAAACTACTGCTTTTATTAAAACATTATTTTAATTTTGAGTACAGTATCATAAGTAATTACATATTAGCATTAAAACTATGAAATACGAATGCGGAATAGTGCTATCTGGAGGAGGTGCAAGAGGTATAGCGCATTTGGGAATCCTAAAAGCCTTAGAAGAATTTGGCCTACAACCTTCAATTATTTCGGGTACAAGTGCTGGAGCTATTGTTGGAGCTTTTTACGCCAAAGGTTTAGGTATAGATGAAATAATTTCCATCATAAAAAACGGTCATTTTTTTAATTTCTCAAACTTGAACATTGTAAAACAAGGTTTGTTTTCTATGAAAGGTTTTGAAGATATCTATAAAACCTATTTTAAAAACAATTCCTTTGAAGATCTTAAAATTCCTCTTTTTATTGCAGCAACAGATATCTTAAAAGGAGAAATTAATTATTTTTCAGAAGGTGAATTATCCACTTCTTTACTCGCTTCAAGTTGTATTCCAGTGTTGTTTCAACCCGTACATTATAGAGGAACTCATTATGTGGATGGTAGCGTGTTAAATAATTTTCCTATTGAACCTTTGTTGGATAAATGCCATAAAATTATCGGAATTAATGTAAATTCCATAAGTAAAGTAAAACAAGAAATACCCACTAAAAACATATTGGACAGAAGCTTTCACTTGGCTTTAAACAGTACTAATAGCCACAAATTTAAGCTATGTGATTTGTATATTGAACCTCCAAAAATGAGTCAGTTTGGCTTATTAGATTTAGATAAAATTGATTTGATTTATAAATATGGTTATCAACATGGGTTATCTCTTGAAAAAGAAATAAAAGAGTTGATGAATACTATTAAATAATAGTGTCTTTTTGATATAAATGATAGCTATGCTCTAAAATAGTCTTCATTCTATTTCTGAGTCTTTCAGGTTTTAGTACTTCACCTTTTAAAAATGTAATCCTTCACTTACTGGGTTTCAAATGCCATAAACTTTTTCTAATCTAAAAATTATATAATTAATACGGTTAATTGTGTAACACAGTTTATTGCTACTATTACTACATTGCAAACTCTTCATTAAGTCATTATACTCTCTTTGACTTACTTATTCAAAACCATAAAATTGAAGCATTCATTTAGAAATGCTTTCAAAATAGTAGAGGAAAAGTTCCTCCTACTAAATACTATAAAAAATTTATTATTATGTCTATTCAAACCGTAAATCCAAACACAAACAAAACCATAAAGTCATTCAAAGAAATGACAGAAACAACAGTTGACGCTAAGGCAGCTAAAGCCCAAGAGACTTATTTAGATTGGAAACAAACCAGCTATTCAGAAAGAGCTGATTTGTTAAAGAAAGTAGCGACACTTATGCGAATTAGAAAAACAGAACTCGCAAAAACCATCACCTTAGAAATGGGTAAACTAATTGCCGAAGCAGAAGGAGAAATAGAATTAAGTGCCGATATCTTTGATTATTATGCAAATCATGGAGAAGAATTTCTTGCCGATAAGGTTCTAGATCCAGAACACGGATCTGCTATTGTTCGCAATAATCCCATTGGAGTCTTGTTTGGGGTGATGCCTTGGAATTTTCCTTACTATCAAGTAGCTCGTTTTGCCGCTCCAAATATTATGGCGGGAAATACTATTTTGCTTAAGCATTCGTCTATCGTTCCACAATGTGCCGCTGCTATTGAAGAACTTTTCGAAGAAGCAGGAGCACCTGAAGGATTATATACCAATTTATTTATTTCTGGTGAACGCGCTTCCGAATTAGTTGCTGATAAAAGAATTAAAGGAGTTTCATTAACAGGAAGTGAAAAAGCAGGTGCGAGCATTGCCACGGAAGCCGGAAAACATTTGAAAAAAGTGGTACTAGAGTTAGGTGGTAACGATGTGTTCATTGTATTAGAAGATGCTGATATGGACAAAACGGTAGAATGGGCAGTTGTTGGCCGAATGAATAATAACGGTCAATGTTGTGTAGCCTCTAAACGATTTATTGCAGTCGAATCAATTGCTGATGAATTTATTCAAAAATTCAAGGACAAATTATCGAAAATGATAGTAGGCGATCCAATGGATGCAAAAACAGAATTAGGTCCGTTAAGCAGTGAGGAAGCCGCAGTACATTTAGCCGATCAGGTACAACGTTCCGTTGATGCAGGGGCAAAAGTTTTATTAGGAGGAAAACGTCCCGATCGTGAAGGTGCCTTTATGGAGCCAACAATTCTAACCGATTTAAACCCAGATATTCCAGCTTATCATGAAGAATTATTTGGGCCAGTTGCCTCATTCTATGTGGTAAAAGACGAACAAGCTGCTATTGATTTGGCTAATGATTCTGAATACGGTTTGGGAGGTTCAATCTTTACACAAGATATTGAACGTGGTAAAAGATTAGCGGATCAAATTGATTCAGGTATGGTTTTTATCAATCATCCTACTTGGACGAAAGAAAATTTGCCTTTTGGTGGAACTAAAAATTCAGGATTTGGTCGTGAACTATCAGAATTAGGTATACATGAATTTGTAAACAAAAAACTAATTCGTGTTAGTGGTATAAATGATCCTTTTTAATTATTAACACTATGAAAAACAACACTTCTACTTCTCTAACTCAGGATATATTTAGAGTTATACTAGCACTAAGTATGATTTTTGCAGGAATTAGTCATCTTACATTTTTCAGAATTGATTTCCAAGCTCAAGTTCCAAATTGGGTTCCAATGAGCAAAGATTTAGTGGTTATTTTATCTGGAATTGTTGAAATAACTCTAGGTCTTGCTGTGCTTTTTTGGAAGAACCAACGGATTACTATTGGATGGACTTTGGCCGTTTTCTTTGTCTTGGTCTTTCCTGGTAACTTAGCCCAATATTTAAACGGAACAGATGCTTTTGGTTCTTTAGATTCAGATAATGCCCGGCTTATTCGACTTTTCTTTCAGCCTGTCCTAATAGTTTGGATCCTATGGTCGTCAGGGGCATGGCAATCTTGGAGGAATTCAAAGCATACATTATAATTCAATCAAAAATTAAAACAACAGAAATGCAAGCTTTACAAATAAAAAAATTCTAATTATAAAATTAATTCCTACTTTTGCCCTTGAAATGAAAACACAATACCAACATATCAATTTACTAGTTATAACTAGAAATTTCCGTTCAGCAGGAAGGTTTCCTGTTGTAGGATATGGTCGTTTGGGTTGTTTTAAATCAATTATTAAGTAGTAAAAAGTAATTTTTTTATAAAATATAGTCAAAACGTCCTTTACAAAAAGGGCGTTTTTTTTGTTTAAAATGGTTTTGAAGAGGCAATTCGACAGGCTCGGTGTGACATAAATATGAATAATTAGATGCTGAATCACTGAAATAAATTCAGCGCAAGTATGTTAAACCTAAAAAGAAA
>NZ_CAXBFR010000064.1:0-15865 GCF_963975005.1 uncultured Flavobacterium sp. | reverse complement strand
TCTGTATCGTTATTAAAAATATCTACAACAACAGGAGTATCTTCATCAGTAACTACATTGTCGTCTTCAGTATTAAAAGGAACTGCAGAAACCGTAATAGTTACAGTTGCTGTATCACAATTAGGAGTTGGTGTTGCATTATCACATAGCGTATATGTAAAAACATCAGTACCAGTAAATCCTGTATTTGGAGTGTAAGTAACCGTATCATCTGAAGGATCATTAGGAGTTCCACCATTATTAATTACAACAGTACCGTTTGTTGGGTTAGTAGTTGTTAAAGTTCCGTTAGTTGGTATATCGTTATCATTATCTAATATGTCAACATTAACAGGAGTATTAATATCTGTAGTATCAAAATCATCTTCAGTATCCACAATTGGGTTAACAGTTACATTTACAGTTGCTGTATCACAATTAGGAGTTGGAATTGCATTATCACAAACAGTATACGTGAAAGTATCAGGCCCATTATAATCAGGATTAGGAGTATAAGTTACAACATCATCCGAAGGATCATTAGGTGTATTATTTGGATCGGTAATTACAACTGTACCGTTTGTTGGTTGAGTTACGGTTAAAGTTCCTACAGTTGGAATATCTGTATCGTTATTAAAAATATCTACAACAACAGGAGTATCTTCATCAGTAACTATAGTGTCGTCTTCTACATTTACTAAAGCGATAACATTTATAGTTACTAAAGCTGTATCACAATTTGGAGTAGGAGTATTGTTATTACAAATAGTATATTCAAAACTATCTGGACCACTATAATTTGCATTAGGAGTATATGAAACAATATCGTCTTTAGGATCTAATGGCGTTGCATTTGGATCTGATACAGTTACAGTTCCATTAGTAGGAAGAGTTGAGATTGTTAATGTACCATATTGAGGAACATTAGGATCACCAATAAATAAAGTATCATTAAAGAAAATATCAACATCAACAGAAGAATTTTCGTTAACAGAATCATTATCATCATCAGCCTGAATTACATATATTGTAAAAATAGCCGTATCACAATTTGAAGGGTTAGCAACTTCACAAATTTGGTATTCTATAGAATAACTTTGAGGTGTAGTATTTAATGGTACAAAAATATCACCATTAGGATTAATTACTAAACCAGGAAGTGGCGAAACACCAGAAATAGTTATGTTTACTAATGCAGGATTAGTAATAGCAATTCCTTCTAATGAATCAATACCTAAACCATTATCATTAAAAATATTACCAACAATTCCTTGCTCAGAATAACTGATAGTAAAATTATTATCATCTTCAGCAACAATTGAAGGTTCAATAGTTATATTTATAAATGCAGTATCACAAATTGTAGGATTTAATGCATCACATATTTGGTATTCAGCTATATAAGGCATTCCACCGTTTATATTTGAATTAATAGGAATAGTTATGTTACCATTATTGTCAATTGCTAAACCAGTTAAACCACCATTGTCTAATAAAGTAATAATTACAGTTGAACCAACAGTAATAGGATTCCCGTTTAATGAATCAGGATTTACACCATTGTCAGGAAAGATATTTCCAATTATACCCCCAATTTCACTTGCAGTTATGGTATCATCTTCAGCAATAATTTGAGCATTAACTGTAATGAATATAATTGCAGAATCACAGTTTGATGGAACTGCTACTTCACAAATTTGATACTCAACTTGATATTCACCAGGAGGTGTATTTACCGGTACGTTTACATCGCCATTTGGACTAATAGTTAACCCTGTAATTATATTTGGAGTAAGTACTGTTATATTGACTAAGGCAGGATTGCTTATAGGTGTACTGTATAATGTATCTTGACCAAAACCATTATCTGAAAATACGTTTCCTATAGCACCACCATTTGGAAAGTTAACGGACATGTTGTCATCAATAGCATCAATACATAAAGTACCTGAATTATTATAATTTACATTATAAACATCGGTAATCATACCGTTATCAATTGAATTTCTAAAATCACCTCCAAACATTCCAGGTACACTAGAATCAGGATCAACACCATTATTAAAAAGTCTTAAACCAGGTGTACATCCACCATTAATAGTAAATGAAAAGATAAGTAATTCTTGACCAGCAACTAGGTTTGTTAAAGCACCACCAGAATCCACACCATGAAAATCACTTTGTGGTTGAGGAGTAGGAGCATATATAATTGAATTATCACCCCAATTTCCAGCATTAAAACTAGTCAAGTTTTGAAGTGGACTATTAGCAACAGATTCAGGTACTAAAACTGAAATTTGTGAAGGTCCCCAAGTAAAGCTATTCTGAGTAAAATCAGGTCTTGCATAAACTTCATATCTGTTAAGTGTAGTGTTGTATTTTAAGGTTAAATCAATATCTTGACTATACCCTAAAAAGTTAACTAACAGAATAAGACCAAATATTATTTTGTTTCTCATCTTTTTATATTTATTATTCATCATCTGGTTAAGATTTAATTTGGTGTTTGCTCTATAAAGAGGTTGTAATTATAAAAATTCAACACATTTAAAGTATACTTAGTTATCACATTAAAGAAAATATAGGTTGGGTCATTTCCGGGTCCACTATACTTAACTTTTCCATCCATATTAACGTCTCCCATAAAGTAGCCTGGAAAAGCATTGTTAAAATTGTAAAAATTAAAGTCATTTCCTTGATAGTTCAAAATTGTATTGAAGATAACTGCTTGGTCCGTATTTGGTCCAGAATATTTAACTTTATTGTCAGCATTTGTATTTCCAGCCCACATAGCATATTTACCATTAGTTTCTTGTTCTTGTTCAAAACCATCATAATCGACAGAAGTGATAGTATTCCATAGTTGAGATGGAGTAGCAGAACTAAAATCAAATACAGCATTTGTTCCAGAAAAAGAAATTGGTAGAGCTGTCATTACTCCCAAATGATTTCTATGTTTCACAGAAATGAAATAACTAGCTTTTGTTAAGTTATTAAAACTTAAACTACTTGTTCCATCAGAACATTCAACAATATCACCGTCTCTTTGAATTAAAGCTGATTTTGTATGCATAACAATAGAACTATTTGCAGGATCTCTTAACTCAACAAATACCCAGTCAACAATTGCATTATCACCAGTTATGCTTAAAACAGCATTTGTTGTTTGTTCACTTGCTGTAAAATCTGGTCTATTAAACCTAACGTTTCCAGCGGTTCCCATAACCGAATATGGTTCAGTTAAAGGAATAACATTGTTTGTTCTTAAGTTGTCACGCATTTTACCATCAGTAGTTCCAAATAACGAACCTTGAAGTAATGCTTTTATTTCAACTCTTGAATTTTCAATTACAATCGTTACTATTGCTGTATCACAGTTTGTAGTAGGATTTAAATTACCACAAATTTGATATTCAAAAGTATATGTTCCTGAAGGTAAATTTGGATTAACCGAAATAGAACCTGTTGTTGGATTTATTGTAAAATTAGGAGACGGATTTATTAAGGTTAATGTTACATCTGCAGGGTTTACAAAATTCAAATTATAAACATCATTAGAATAAACATTAAATAAATTTGTAAATCCAGTTGTTGTATTTAAAGGTGTTCCTGAATAATCATCATCATTAGCAACTATTGTTGGTCCAACTACAAGTACTTCTGCAATTGCAGTATGACAATCTGTTGGTAAAACTGCATTACATACTTGATATGTTAAGGTATAAGTGCCTGCAGGTGTATTAGGTGCTACATTTATAGTTCCATTAGGTTGTAAAGTTATAAAACCAGTAGGATCAACTATAGATGTTGTTAAAATAATATCATTAATATTTATTGGCGAAATACCATTATAGTAGTCATTGTCTAAAACATTTACAACAGCAATTTGTCCGGTTAATCCATTTATTGGTCCAGCATAATCATCATTTAAAATAATAGTAGCTTTTGGGAAAGTTGTAACAGAAGATATATTATCTACTGTATTTGGGTCAACTTGGTCACCCGATATTTCTGCAGTATTTGTATAATTTGAAATTGTATTAACTTGAGCAGTAACAGTTAGAACATAAGTGTTTCCAACAGCTATATTTCCAATATTCCATACACCAGTATTTGGGTTATACGTTCCAATTCCAGCTACATGAGTTATGTAATTATATCCACTAGGTAAAACATCATCAACTCTAACTCCAGTAGCATTTGATATTCCATTGTTAGAAGCAATAATTGTAAATACAACATTACTACCAATATTTGGGAATTGATTGTCAACTGTTTTTGTAACCGCTAAATCGGATAGTTTAACTGGTGTGGTTGAAGCAGAATCTTGTGTATTAGATGTATTTGTATCGTTTTCATTTGCATCAATAATAGCTGTATTAGTATAATTACCTGTAGTATTTACCGTAGCAATTAAGGTTAATGTTTGAGAAATTCCATTATTTAAATTTCCTATTGTCCAACTACCATTTGTATTATTATAATTTCCTGCAGTAACAGTATGACTTACATAAGTATATCCACTTGGTAATAAATCAGCAACATTTGTTCCAGTTGCATTACTTGGCCCATAATTAGTTGCTACAATCGTAAAAGTAACATTTGTACCAACATTTGGAGTGGTATTGTTAACTGTTTTTGTAACACCAACATCAGCCAAAGGCCATGGATTCGTGCTAGCAGAAGATGAATTATTAGTTAAAATAGGATCATTTTCATTCGCTGTTACAGTAGCTGTATTTGTAAAATTCCCTGAAGGATTAACTGTAGCTGTTATTTCCATTGTCACAGTAGTTTGATTAACCATTGCGCCAATACTCCAAACACCATTTGTAGTATTATAACTTCCTGCAGAGACTACATTACTAACATAAGTATAACCAGTTGGTAAAAAATCTGTTGCAGTGACACCTGTTGCATTACTTGGTCCATTATTAGTAACAATAATTGAGAATATTACATTTCCATTTACGTCAGGAGTTGTAATATCAACTTGTTTAAGTATTGCTATATCACTAGATAATATTGGAGTCGTTAAAGCTTAAGAAGTGTTATTTGTCATAACATTATCAGTATTTGTTCCAGAAATTACAGCTGTATTAACATAATTACCGCTATTTAAAACTTTTGCAGTTATTGTCAATGTTTGTGATTGGTTATTATTTAAATTACCAATTGTCCAAGTTCCAGTAACATTATTATAGGTTCCTTGTGTGGCACTATAAGTTACATAGCTATATCCAGAAGGCAATAAATCAGCTACAGAAACTCCTGTCCCAACACTTGGTCCATTGTTAGTAACTACTAAGGTAAATATAACATTTGATCCAACTAAAGGAGTTGCATTATTTACAGTTTTTAGAATCGCTAAATCAGATATCGGATTAGGGATTGGAGTAGTACTACTTGAATTATTTGAAGGATCAGAATCATATTCAGTTTGACTAACACTTGCTGTATTCAAGTAATTTCCATTTGGATTAACAAGTGCTGTAATAGTCAAAGTTTGTGTTTGACCATTGTTTAAGTTGCCTATATTCCATAATCCAGTAACATTATTATATGTTCCAATTGTAGTTGTATTTGATTGATATGTATAACCAGATAATAAATTATCAGTTACAACAACATTTGTAGCATTACTTGGTCCGTTATTGATAACAGCAATTGTAAATGTTACTTGAGAACCTACGTTTGGAGTAGAATTGTTAACCGTTTTAGTTATAGCAATTTCTGTTACAGGTAAAGGCATAGTTACAGCAGTATCAGTATTATTTGATAAATCTGTGTCAAATTCTACACCTGAAATAGTAGCTGAATCAGTGTAATTAGCAGTTGGTAAAACCGTTACAGTTATTTCTAAAACCTCACTAGTTCCAGATGGTAGGTTGCCAATTGTCCAAACACCTGTTGTTGGATTAAAAGTTCCAACTGATTGATTGCTTGATACAAATGTATATCCATTTGGTAAAGTGTTTGTTACTGTAACACCAGTTCCATCGCTTAAACCATTATTGGTAGCAACTATTGTGAAAATTACGTTACTTCCGATAATTGGAGTTGTAATATCAACATTATTTGTTATTGATAGATCTGCATTTTTAGTTGGAGTAGTAGAAGCAGTTGCAGTATCATTTGAAGATACATTATCTAATTCATTTCCATCAATCGTTGCAGTGTTTAAATAATTTCCATTTCCTTTTACTTTAACAGTTAATGTTAAGGTAGCAGAACCACCATTAGTTAAATTATTAATAACCCAATTTCCATTTCCGTTATTATATACTCCTAATGTAGCAGAAGCATTTACAAATTCATATCCTGAAGGTAATAAATCATTAACAATTACACCTGTTGCATTACTTGGTCCGTTGTTGGTTGCAACTATTGTAAACACAACATTATTTCCAACAGTTGGTGTAGCATTATTTACAGTTTTTGTAACTCCTAAATCAGCTAATCTTACAGGAGTAACTGAAGCTGACGATATATTATTAGAAGGATTATTATCTGATTGATTTCCAGAAACAGTGGCTATATTCGTGTAATTACCACTATTATTAACTGTTGCAGTAATTGTTAATGTTCTAGTTTGAACAGTATTTAAATTTCCAATATTCCATATTCCTGATGTATTACTATAAGATGAACCTCCAGGTGCATTATGTGAAACATAAGTATAACCACTAGGAAGTAAATCTTGAACAATAACTCCGGTAGCATTACTAGTACCATTATTATTGATAGTTATAGTAAATATAACATTTTGACCTACTTGAGGAGAAGCGTTATTTACTGTTTTTACAACTGCTAAATCAGCTACTTGTCCAACAATAGGAGAAGAAATAGAACTATTATTATTAAGATTAGTGTCAAATTGATCCCCAACAACATTTGCAATATTAGTATAAGGTCCATTTGCATTAACTTGAACCGTAACAGTCAACGTTTGACTAATTCCATTGTTTAAGTTTCCAATAGTCCATAAACCAGAAGTATTATTATATATGCCAATTGATGTTGTGCTCGATAAATAAGTATATCCAGCTGGTAATAAGTCATTAACTTTAACACCAGTTGCATTTATAGGACCATTATTTGTTGCTACTATAGTAAATGTAATTACATTTCCTACATTCGGAGTTGACAAATCTACTGTTTTCAAAACGGCCAAATCGGCATTTGGAATTGGAGTTGGAGTAGAAGTTGATGTGTTATTAGAAACATTTGGATCAAATTCATTTCCGAAAGCGGTAGCTGTGTTTGAATAATTTCCTGTTGGATTTACTAAAGCAACAATTGTTAGTGTTTGTGAAGCTCCATTTGCTAATGAACTTAATGTCCATTGTGCTTGGTTATACAAACCTGAAGTAGCAGTGTGACTAACATATGTATACCCTGAAGGTAAAGCTTCTGCTACAACAATTCCAGTAGCGTTACTTGGACCAGCATTTGTTAATTCAATTGTAAATGTTACATTTTGTCCCATTAATGGGGTTTGATTATCTATAGTTTTTGTTACAATTAAATCACTTTTAGGAACAGGATTAGTTGAAACTGTTGATGTGTTATTTCCTGGATTAGGATCAGTAAAAGCCTGAGTTACTGTTGCAGTATTTGAGTAAGGACCTGCATTATTTACAGTAACAACAATATCTAAAGAAGCAACGTTTCCATTAGATAAATTTCCTATATCCCACAAACCTGTAGTTGAGTTATAGAATCCTAAAGTAGCTGTGCTAGATACATAAGTATATCCATTTTGCAATAAATCACTAACTTCTACATCTTGAGAATTACTTGGACCATTATTAGTAACTGTTATAGTAAAAGTGACTTGACTTCCAACTAAAGGAGTTGAGTTGTTTACTGTTTTTACAACAGCTAAATCTGCAATCACATTTGGAGTTGTTGACGCTGATGATGTATTGTTCGTCAAATTAGGATCAATCTCATTTCCAGTAACGGTTGCTGTATTTACATAAGTACCCGTTTGAAGAGCTGTAGCAGTTATTGTTAAAGTTTTAGTTCCATTTGCTAAAATACTACCAGCATTCCAAACACCAGTTGTACTATTATAATTCCCTGTTGTTGCTGTATATGATACAAAAGAATAGCCATTAGGTAATAAATCTTGTACAGATACACCAGTTGCGTTACTAGGACCTGAATTACTAACTACAATTGTAAATATAACATTTGAACCTACTAAAGGAGTTTGATTATTTACTGTTTTAGCAACGCTTAAGTCTGTTACTGGATTAGGAGTTGTAGTTGCATTAGAAGTGTTATTTGAACTTACTGGATCAACAACATTACTAGATGTTATTGTGGCAGTATTTAAATAATTTCCTGAACTATTAACAGTTACATTAGCAGTCAATGTTGCTGATTCCCCTGAAATAAGGTTAAAATTTGTCCAGTTAACATTTGGATTGTATTGTCCAGCACTTACAGTTACGTTATTAACAGTATATCCACTTGGAAAAGCTTCTGTTACTATTATATTGCTAGCAGTACTTGGTCCATTATTTGTTACAGTGACAGTAAAAATCACATTTGAACCTACATTTGGTGTAGTATTACTTACTGTTTTCACAACTGATAAATCTGCATTTTTAACAGGAGCAGTACTTGCACTAGCTGTATTGTTATTTGTATTTGGGTCGGTATTACTACTAGTAGCTGTTGCCGTATTGGTATAATTACCTGTATTTAGAACAGTTGCTGTAATAGTCAAAGTTCTTGTAATACCGTTATTTAGATTTCCTACTGTCCAAACTCCAGTACTAGAAACATAAGTTCCAGCAGTTTGAGTATGAGAAGAATAAGTGTATCCACTAGGTAAAAGATCTGTAACAACAGTATTTGTAGTATTACTTGGGCCATTATTGGTTACATTTATTGTAAAAATAACATTTGTACCAACCAATGGAGTAGCATTACTAACCGATTTAGTTATTGCAATATCAGAAACTGGATTTACATTTGGTGTAACACTCGAAGTATTGTTTGGAGTGTTAGTATCTAATTCATTTCCTGTTATGGTAGCAATATTTGTATAATTACCAGTCGCTTTTACTGAAGCGGTTATAGTTAAGGTTCCAGAAGCACTAACTGTCATATCACCAATAGTCCAAATTCCTGTTGAAGAATTATATGAACCAACTGAAGCTGTGTTTGAAACATATAAATATCCAGAAGGAAGTAAATCATTTACAGAAACACCTGTTGCATTACTTGGGCCATAATTGTTAACTGCAATACTAAATATTACTTGTGAACCAACTTGTGGATTTGAGTTATTGACCGTTTTAACAATACCTAAATCAGTAATTGGAGTTGGTTCAACCCTTATTAAATCTTCATTATTTGATAAAATTGGATCAAATTCAAAACCTGTTATCGTAGTTGGAAAATTATATTCACCTTGAGGTAAAACTGAGGCAATTATTGTTAAAGTTTCTGTTTGTCCATTAGTAAGTGAAGAAATAGTCCATGCACCTGTTGTTTGATTATAAGTTCCACCAGTTTGAGAAGAACTTACATAAGTATATCCATTTGGTAAAAGCCCTATTACATCAATATTTGAACCTGTATTAGCACCATTATTTCCAGCTAATATTGTAAATGTAACATTAGAACCTACATTAGGAGTTGTATTCGTTACATTAATATCTACATATAAATCGACACATCCTTTTTTGGCATTTGTAAACACATCTTGTGTGTAAATCCCCCAACCCCATGTGTTAACTACTCTAATGTTTCCAAAATCATTACATAAGATATCATCATCTTGATTTCCACTAACTATTGGTGCCGGAATTACATTTCCAATATTTCCGTTTCCACTCCATGCATGTGCTGGTGAAACAGAACCAACTGTAGAATTATTTAACCCTGCTCCAGTAATATTATTTGTGTTATTAAAATTAGCATCACAAGTTGCACCTACCTGAGTTAATAAACTATCATCCCAATACATTTGTGC
This sequence comes from uncultured Flavobacterium sp., assembly GCF_963975005.1. Lineage (GTDB taxonomy): Bacteria > Bacteroidota > Bacteroidia > Flavobacteriales > Flavobacteriaceae > Flavobacterium. Next base: position 5,892 of record NZ_CAXBFR010000064.1, on the reverse strand, counting down.
ATTTGGAACAGAAATAGGAGCAACAAGAGAAACTTTAATACCATTTGCATTAATTTCGGCATCATAAATAGGTAAATTAAACCTACCTTTTAATAAAATTAATGATAACTGTATTGTTGTTGAATTATTTACATTATTTCCTAAACCATCTAAACCATCCCATTGTGCCTCATTATATCCGGCTGGGACATTAAATAATTCTAAAATTCTATCGGACGTACCTGCTTGATAGCCTGGAACTCCATTTAAATTAAATAAAATCTTTACATCTCCTGATTCTGGTGCATCAAATCTTATAGCATACATAGGACCACAACCACTAATTGCGGGATTTATAAACCTAGGTAGCAGAGGAACTGAGGCAATAGGATAAACCGTTGAATCGGGTTGATTTAAAAATACTTTATATCCATTCTGAAATGAAGGTGAAACACTCGAGTTTATAGAACGCCTATTAACAGCAAAATTACTTGTATTCACTACTCCATAACTATTTACTGCAACATCATAAGCAACTGGTCTAAAATTTGGTTGGAATTCGATTTTTACAATTGCCTTATCATCTGTATAAGCAAATAATTGTGGCGAAGAGGAAGCATTAATATTAACAGAAAACTGAACTTCTGCTCCATTTGTTGGCTGAACCGCGACAAAAGCCCATTTATCTGAATGTACTCTACCACCATATACTGTGTTGTTAGCTTTAGCAACCGTAAAATCAAAATAAGGTGAATGAGCCCAATTACTTGAATTTCCACTATTCCCATTTGGAATCATTGTTGCACCACCATCATTACTTCTATACATTTCTATCCAAAACTCACCATTTACTGATGGATCAAAAGTTATAGGTGTATATCCAGTTGGGTTTAGTCCGTTAATATTTGGTCCAGCTAAGGCTTGAGCATAAGTATTAATTTTTCCAGCGGAGTTATTTGGATTCCATAAAGTTGGACCAACTATAACACTTCCATCAGGTCTTCTAATTCTATAGTAAACATCCGTTAAATTTGGAATTGTTCCAGAAGTAACACCATTTGCATATTGTCTCCAATCAAAACCAAAATAGAAATTTTCTACTGAATGGTCTTTTATTCGAAAATAAATTCGGTTGTCTTCGTTACAATTTAAAAAAGAACCCGAATTTCGATAAGGGATAATAACTAATGAAGTTAAGTTACTAGATGTTGGTGAAACTGTTTTTGTACCTTCAGCTTTTGCATCAAAATTGAATACAGACGCAACAATGCACAACAAAACAATTAACCTTTTGAGTAAAGTGTGTTTCATACCTATTCTTATAATATTTTATTTGTCTATTGTGTTAGTTTAGACTAATTTGCCCTAACTATCACCTGACAAATGTAAATTAGTTTGCTGAATAATCAACTACAGGAATAATAAATTCGTTTAAAAACAATCTTTAATCGATTAAAGGAATTAGTTGTTAACATTTTGTCAATCTTACAAAATGTGTATTTTCTTATTTTTTGATAAAATATCAACAAAACAATTATTTTGTTGATATAAAATTAAAAAAAATAAGTTTAATTGTGAGTTTTGTTAAATTATTCCTATTTATTCTCTCATTATTTTTTCTTGTTGTAAATTTGTTAATAATTTAAAAATAGAGGTATAATTTTATGCTATTAATATTAATTAGACATGCAAAATCATCTTGGGAACATGATTTAATTGATCATGAAAGACCTTTGTCTTCTAAAGGTCTAAAAGACTCTCAATTAGTCTTTAATGAGATTAGAAATTTTCTTCCGAGTAAATATGTAGTCTATAGTAGTACTTCTAAAAGAACAACACAAACCGTAAAAATATTTTCAATTTTAAACAATTTGCAGTTTGAAAATATCATTTTCAAAAAGGAACTTTATACTTTTAATAGTCTTGAACTTGAAAAATGTATAAAAAAATATGAAGAAGAGAATTTGATAATTTTCGGTCATAATAATGCCATTACAGATTTTGTTAATAAGTTTGGAAATTATTATGTTGAAAATGTGCCTACTTGTGGCGTAGTAATTATTAAATTTGAACATTTAAATACTATATCTTCACAAAAAGGAGTTATAATTAAGACAATTTTCCCTAGAGATTTAAAATAATGATAGATAATCACGTTGAAAACCTATATATTGACCGCGAAAAAAGCTGGTTAACTTTTAATGCTCGTGTGTTGCAAGAAGCTGCAGATGAATCTGTTCCGCTTTTAGATAGACTTAGATTTCTTGGAATATTTTCTAATAATTTAGATGAATTCTTCAGAGTTCGTTATGCTGCTATTCGTAGGATGAATATGGAACAAGAGCATACTGAAAAAATTTTGGGAGGAATTACTGCAGAAAAATTATTAAAAGATATTACAGATATTGTTATTGAACACCAATCTGAAAGTTTAAGAATTTTGAGTGATATAGAAGAAAAATTAGAAAAAGAAAATATCTATATCATCAATGAAAAAGAAATAAATAAAGAACAAGAAAACTTTATAAAGGACTTTTTTATTCAAAATGTTAGTCCAGCTGTTGTAACTATAATGTTGAATGATCTAGAAGAATTTCCATTGTTAATGGATACTTCAGGATATTTAGCAGTAAAATTAGTTATGAAACCAACAAAAGAAATTTTTTTTGATACTTTTTTGCCAAAGCAGGAGATAAAGTATGCCATTGTTGAGATGCCAAAAACGGTAAATAGGTTTGTTGTGCTGCCGTCAAATAATGAAAAACAGCACATTATACTTTTGGATGATGTAATTAGATGTAATTTACATAGTATATTTAATGTGTTTGATTATGAGTCTATTAGTGCTCATATGGTAAAAATTACTCGTGATGCACAATTGGAATTTGATAGTGATTTATCAAAAAGTTTGCTAGAGAAAATTTCAGTTTCAGTTAAAGAAAGAAGAGTTGGAGAACCAGTTCGTTTTGTGTATGATCAAGCGATTGCTAAAGATACTTTAGATTTCTTATTGACAAGAATGAAAATCGATAGTTCTGATAGTGTTATTCCTGGTGGAAGATATCATAACCGAAGAGATTATATGAATTTTCCAAACTTAGGAAGGTATGATTTGCTATATAAACAAAATCATGCATTGCCAATTCCCGGTTTAGATTTAGAAGGAAGTATTTTGACCAAAATAAAAGAAAAAGATTATTTGTTAAATGCTCCTTATCAATCTTTTTCTTATTTAATTCGTTTTTTAAGAGAAGCTGCCTTAGATCCAAAAGTTGTTTCTATAAAAATCACTTTGTACAGATTAGCTAAAAATTCTCAAATAGTTAGCTCTTTAATTAATGCTGCAAGAAATGGTAAAAAAGTAATTGTTCAAATTGAATTACAAGCTCGTTTTGATGAAGCAAGTAATATTTCTTATGCTGAACAAATGCAAACAGATGGTATTCAGTTAATTTTTGGTGTAAAAGGACTAAAAGTACATAGTAAAATATGTGTAATAGAGAGAATTGAAAATGAGAATATTAAGCTATATGGCTTTATATCTACGGGTAATTTTAATGAACTGACGGCTCGTTTTTATACAGACGTAACTTTGTTTACATATAACCAAAAGATACTTAAAGACGCCAACAAAATATTTGATTTTTTTGATGTAAATTACCGTATTCACAGATACAAACATTTAATAGTTTCACCACATTATACACGTTCTCGTTTCAATAAATTATTTGATAGAGAAATTCTTAATGCACAGGCTGGAAAAAAAGCATACATTAAACTTAAAATGAATAGCTTAACAGATACAAAAATGATTGATAAACTTTATGATGCTAGTAGAGCAGGAGTAAAAATCAATTTGATTGTACGTGGAATTTGCTGTTTAATTCCAGGTGTAAAAGGCATGAGTGAAAATATTAAAGCAATTAGCATTGTTGATAATTATTTAGAGCATTCAAGGGTTTATATTTTTTGTAATGAAGATAATCCAGAAGTTTATATTTCTTCTGCAGATTTTATGACAAGAAATTTAGATGCTAGAGTAGAAGTAACATGTCCTATTTATGATGATGAAATTAAAAAAGAATTAATTGAAACTTTTCATATTTCTTGGAAAGCAAACATAAAAGCTAGATTGCTTAATAATAATTTAGAAAATAAATATAAAAAAATAAATGGAGAAAAACCATTTAGAGCTCAATTAGAAATGTATAATTATTACAGAGATAAATTAGATGTAATTTATCAAAATATATGAGCCAATACTGAAAACAACAAAAATGATTACTATTAAAAAATATGCTGCAATAGATATTGGATCCAATGCCATGAGGCTTTTGGTGACCAATATTGTTGAGCAAAAAGATAAGCCTACACAATTTAACAAGAGTTCATTAGTTCGTGTGCCAATTCGTTTGGGGCAAGATGCCTTTACAGTTGGAGAAATTTCTCAAGAAAGCATTGATAGAATGATTGATGCTATGAAGGCTTTTAAATTATTGATGAAAATCCATAAAGTTGAACGTTATACTGCATGTGCAACTTCAGCAATGCGAGAAGCTTATAACGGAAAAGATATTGTAGCATTAATTAAGAAAAAAGCCGATATAAAAATTGATATTATTGATGGAAAAATGGAAGCTGCCATAATTGCTGCGTCTGATTTAAAACAATTTATTAATTCTGATAAACCCTATTTATATGTTGACGTTGGTGGTGGAAGTACTGAGTTTTCTTTATTCAATGAAGGTAAAATTGTAGCTTCAAAATCATTTAAAAATGGTACGGTTCGTTTAATTAACAATATGGTGAATGATATTGTTTGGACAGAAATTGAAAAATGGATAAAAAATACCACAGCTAATTATGATAACATTACCTTAATTGGTTCTGGTGGAAATATCAATAAATTATTCAAAATGTCTGAAAAACATCAAGACACTCCTTTGTCTTATGTTTATTTAAATGCGCAATATCAAAAGCTTAACGCTATGACTTATGAACAAAGAATTGCCGAAATGGGCTTAAATCCAGATAGAGCTGACGTTATTATTCCAGCGACAAGAATTTATCTTAATGCTATGAAATGGAGTGGAGCTAGACAAATTTATGTACCAAAAATTGGACTTTCAGACGGAATTGTTAAAGCCATGTATTTTGGTAGGATTTGAATTTCCGATTAGATTAATTCTTTTTCAAAATAGTGTTAACTAATATTGGGATTGTTTTGGGTATACCTTAATAGTTCATTAACTTATATTGGATGTTTGTTTCTTTAAATTTGTTGTATTAAATATATACACCATGAAAAATAAAGTAATAATTATCACAGGGGCAGCAATGGGTTTAGGCTTAGCTGCTGCAGACGAATTAGCTAAAAAAGGTGCTAATTTGGTTTTAGTAGATTATAATGAAGAAATTTTAAATGAATCAGTTGAAAATTTAAAGAAAATTTATACTGATGTCCAAATTATAAAGGTGATAGCCGATGTTTCAAAAGAAGAAGAAGTAAAAAAATACGTAGATGTTGCTGTAGAAAAATTTGGAAGAATTGATGGGTTTTATAACAATGCTGGTATTGAAGGCAAACAGGCATCCATTGTTGATTACGATTTAAACATTTTTAAAAGAGTAATCGATATTAACTTAATGGGGGTTTATTATGGACTACGTTACGTTATTCCAGTTATGCAAAAGCAAAAATATGGTCGAATTGTAAATGTTGCTTCAGTTGGAGGTATTAGAGGGGTATTAAATCAAATGCCATATGTAGCTAGCAAACATGCTGTTTCTGGTATGACTAAAAATGCTGCAATTGAATATGGAAAAGATGGAATTTTAACAAATGCAATAGCACCTGGAGCAATTTTAACACCTATGGTGGCTGAAGCTTTTAAAGAAATTAACCCAGAAGAT
>NZ_CAXBFR010000063.1:0-15921 GCF_963975005.1 uncultured Flavobacterium sp. | reverse complement strand
GTAGGTATCTACGTTGTCTTTTCGTTTCGGTGTTGCTGTTAAACCTAACTGAACAGCAGGAGAAAAGTAGTCTAAAATACCTCTCCAATTTCCTTCGTCATTTGCACCACCTCGATGGCACTCATCTATAATAATAAAGTCAAAATAATCTGGTGGATAAGCACCAAAGTAAGGAGCTGATTTTCCTTCTTCATCTGTACCGCTCATAAAGGATTGGAAGATGGTAAAGAAGATACTTCCGTTAGTAGGTACACTTCCTTTTTTCTTAATCTCGCTCGGTTTAATGCGAACTAAGGCATCTTCTGGAAAGGCAGAAAAAGAGTTAAATGCTTGGTCAGCTAAAATGTTTCTATCCGCTAAAAATAAAATTCTTGGTCTGCGACTGCCATCACGCTTTAAGTTCCAACGTGTTTGAAATAATTTCCACGCAATTTGAAAGGCAATTGCTGTTTTTCCAGTTCCAGTTGCAAGGGTTAGTAAAATACGGTCTTTATTGTTTGCTAAAGCCTCCAGAGTATTTTTTACAGCAATTTCTTGGTAGTATCGTAATTGCCAAGTACCACTTTTATCTTCAAAGGGAACAGTAGCAAATTTTTCTCTCCATTCATTTTGAACAGCAAAAGTTTTATGCCACAACTCCTCTGGCGTAAGGTAATTATCAACCAAACCTTCAGTACCAGTTTTCATACAGATGCTGTAAATCTCGTTTCCGTTGGTAGAATAAGTAGTTTCTAAAGTTAGTTTCTCGGCATATTGTTTGGCTTGTGCCACACCTTCGCCCACACCTAAATCATTACTTTTAGCTTCTACAACTGCTAATTTAATGCCTTTGTAAACCAATACATAATCGGCAATAATTTTTTTAGACCTACCACCACCAGTTTGTATTTTACCAGCGGTAATATTGTATTCACGAAGGATTTTTGAACCTTCTACAACGCCCCAGCCACAAGCCTTTAATTTAGGGTCTATAAGTTCTGCTCTTGTTTCTGCTTCGTTCATAATTAATTATTGCTATTGATTAGGTTTACTCTATATCCTACCGATAATATCACTTCGAGATTAAAGTATTCTATATCTCTGGTAATTTTTCTACCGCCTTCTTTTTGAACTGTTGCATATTTTGCAACAGTTGCATCTCTTACTAATTCTCCCTCTTTATAAATAGAACTAATATGCCTTTAAATAACCGACTTATCTCTTTCAAACAATTGCACCAAGTCATTCAAAGATAACCGTACGGTGTCGTTAGCAAGATTTAAAACAATAACAACATTACCATCAGCAGCATTGTATTGAATTAATTGTTGGTTACTTACTGCTTCGTTCTTTTTTCTATATATTAATTTCTATTGAGTTTCTATTGAGTATTTGTTGTTTTTCTAACATAATTTACTCAATAGAATATCTTGCCCAACGATTAATACCTTCAACCTTTAACTTACCCGAAGATGTCATTTCTTTTAATAAACGCCTAACTTTATGCTTATTAATTTCTTCTCCAATTCTTGAGTGAATATTCCCAAAAGCACTATTAGGATAAGCTGAAATATCTTTATAAATTAACTCTTCCAATCTGTAATCTTCAATATTTTTAAGATTTGTTTTCCCTTTAAAATCAATTTTGCGAATAAACTCGGGGTTTACGGAATACTGAGTTCCCTTACCCTTTCCAGACTTTAAAATAAGTTCAAGTTCTACCAATCTACCTAACCAATTTCTTAAACCTTGTTCCTCACTTTGATTTAAAATTTTGGATACTTCTGTTGCACTATAAGATTGTTGTTGAGCAAGTAATCCAAGAGAAATAATTTCCTTCTGTTTTAAATTAAAATCTGAACTTGCTTTATCCATCAATCGAACTACCTCTTTACTTATAAATTGCTTCTTAACAATTACAGTAACTCTTTCATTTGTTTCACTTACTATTGGAAGTGGTTTTCCTGAGCCTAATAATTTAGCATAAACCAAATCGTATCCGCTACCTTCTTTTTCCATTAATCCTAAATCGTAGAAAATTTTGGAGAGTTGCTCGTTTCGTCTAATGGATTGACTTAAAATATTTTTAGGGGTTACACCATAAGGCAAACGACCAGGACTATGTATCTCTAATTTGTCGGTGAAAATATTTATAAAAATATCACCTCTGGTAGTATAGGTGCGGTGCACCAATGCATTTACTACTAATTCTCTCACTACCTCTATTGGGAAAAAAGGAATATTTTTTCTAAACATACCTTCTGAAACCTCCATACTCTCTTGCCAATCAGGAACATCGTTTAGCACTTTGTCCAGCAATTCTTTGGGGTTTAGGAAGTAATCATCTAATAGTAATTTCCAGACTTTTTCATCATTTTCGTTGTAACGAATAATTTGAATTGCAGGTGGATAAAGCAAAGAAGCCCTATCATTTCTCTCGCCAATCCATAAAATTCCTAAATTGGTAAGAACGTCTCCCTTTTTAAGAAAATAATATTCAAGAATTTCATCATCTGACATTTCTTTTATAAAATAGCTAACTCGTTGTGATTTTCGTATATCACTCAAAAATGTCACTTTCTTTTTTTCATCAACTTTTAATTTGTTGACCTTTTTTGTAGTTTGTTCTTCCCAAACAAAAGCATTTTTATCGGCAGCTAATCGTGCCATTTCATCGGGTGGAATAGGTCGGCACTCGTCAGAAACCCTTATGTAATATTTACCATCAGTTGTAGAGGCAATCGTTTGTGCGTTTCTAAAAACTTGTATTTTAATAAACTCCGCTTTATTATCGGCTAAATTTATAGTAATTGCTACTGCAACATTTACGGTACGCTGAACAATATTTTTTTGAATAGTTTCAGGGATATTTTTATCTGTAATTTTTTGATTAATTGGTGGCAGAGCATCTTCATTTTCGATACCAATATAAATAAAGCCTCCCTGTGCATTGGCAAAAGCAACGCAATCTTTAGCCATTTCATCCCAATCGGTATTTTTACCTTTTAGAAATCGCAGTGATTTTTTATCTAAATTTTGACTTTCTTCCATATTACAAAACTAATGCTTTTGCTGTTTTTAACTCCCCACTAAACGCCTTTTGTAAAACGGATTTTTTGAGTTCTTCCAAATCATTTATTTTTTGCTGATAAATGGCTTCTAATTTTTTGGTTTCGGTTGATAAGGCATCTAATTTTTGAACGATTGTCTTTTGTTCTTTGATAGTAGGAAGAAAGATTGGTATATTTTTAATCTTTTCAAGGCTAAGATTCTTTTGACGGACACCTCTTCGTAAATTTAATAAATCTGGTTTGATTGAATTGATAGAATGTAGGATAAATATCAAATCAATTTTATCATTCGGTTTTACACCAGCGATTGCTTGATTAAAAGTTGCATCCCTTTCAATAATTGACATTTTTAAGGCAGCAGTGTCATACATTCCTATTAGCAAAGAACCTTTTGGAAAAATTTTTGCATTTGAATTATTTATAGCCAATTCATTTATTTGTCTTTCTGGGTCTTTAGTATATAAATCATTTAGTTCTCCAGATGAGTACCAAGCGATGTTACCTTGCCAGTATTCTTTTTTTGCTCTTGAAGGAGTTCCACCACTCTTTACAAATGCAATTTCTCCCAAAGTTTTCTCTTCCCAACCATCACCTTTATTCTCAAACACCCCTTGCAAATAACTTTCAAAAAGTTCTTTAGCGTTTTTGAGGTTTTGTTCTGCATTGGCTTTTGCTTTTGCTATGGCGGCAAAGGCTTCATCTAATATGGCTACGATGCGTTGTTGCTCGGATAGTGGTGGGAGCAAAATTGGGAAATTTCTAACTGTTCCAACATTTAAGTTTCCAACACCAGAGCCACTTATACTTTTTTTCGCAAGTCTTTTGATAAAATCAGAATTTAGATAATGTTTTAAATAATAGCTATTTAATACACGTTTATCAACCTTAATCAAAGTAAGGCTTACGAATACGCTAAATTCAATATCATCTTCAATTACTGCCGCTTCTCCATAACTACCAACTCTTGTATAAAGTATATCACCTACTAAAGGCTTATTGTTTTTAGTAAGTTCGTTATGAGTTTTATTAGTTACACAATTATATCCACTCCAAATTATTTTCCCATCTTTAACATTTTTCGCTGAAAGAAAAGGTATGCCATCACTAACATATTGAGGTTTTGCCGCAACACCACAAGTAATTAACTCACATACTTCATTAAGATTTTTTTCTACCCAATTTATCATATCAGTTTCAAAATTGAGTTTAATATATCAGCACTTTCTTCATCTAAGGCTTTAATTTCCTCCAAAATTTCTTGAGGATGGCGTAAAGCCGCTTCTTCTTTTTTATTAGGGTTTTTGGCACTTAGGTCAAAAATGTTTTGGTCAATATCTTTTACTGCAATGCTCCAAGAATTTTCGCTTTCTCCTTTAGTTTTTTGTAATTCAATAAATTCTGCTAAATCTTTTTCATTAAGAGCGTTGGTCTTACCTAAGTTTCTATCTAAGTTCAATTGGTAAAACCATACCTTTTTGGTTGCACTTCCTTTTTCAAAAAACAACACTACAGTTTTTACTCCAGCACCAGTAAAAGTACCAGCTGGTAAATCTAAAACCGTATGTAAGTTGCAACTTTCTAACAATTGTTTACGCAATGCCACAGAAGCATTATCAGTATTACTCAAAAAGGTATTTTTAATTACCACAGCCGCTTTACCACCCGCCTTTAGTATTTTAATAAAGTGTTGTAAAAATAAAGAAGCCGTTTCACCCGTTTTAATTGGGAAATTTTGTTGTACTTCGGCACGTTCTTTTCCACCAAACGGAGGGTTAGCTAATATTATATCGAAGCGGTCTTTTTCTTGTATGTCGGCTAAGTTTTCGGCAAGAGTATTGGCGTGTACGATGTTTGGTGCTTCAATACCGTGAAAAATCATATTCATTGTACCAATAATGTAAGCCAATGACTTTTTCTCTTTTCCGTAAAAGGTTCTCTTTTGTAAAATTTCTACATCAGTAGTCGTTAGTTTTTTGCTGTTTTGCAAATAGGCAAAAGCTTCACACAAGAAACCAGCACTACCTACAGCACCATCGTAAATTGTATTGCCTATTTCTGGAGCAACTACTTTCACAATAGTAGTAATTAATGGTCTTGGCGTGTAGTACTCGCCACCATTACGCCCAGCATTACCCATATTCTGAATTTTGGACTCATACAAATGACTCATTTCGTGCTTTTCAGCGTGGGTACGGAAACGAAGTTCATCAATACGGTTAATTACTTCTCGAAGGTTGTAGCCGCTTTGTATGCGGTTCTTTAGTTCACTAAATATCTCGCCAACTTTATATTCAATTGTATCAGCGTTTTCTGCATTTGCAACCTTAAATTTTTTAAGGTATGGAAATAGTTGAATGTTTACAAAATCGGCAAGGTCATCGCCAGTTAGTGCTTTATGATGGTCTATCTTTCCATCAGCACCTTTTGGAGCTGCCCAAACATTCCATTGGTATTCTGTATCAATAAGAGGCTTGTATTGCTTTCCAGTTAATTCTGCAGCGGTTGCTTTATCTTTTTCTAAATCGTCTAAGTACTTTAAGAACAATACCCAAGAGGTTTGTTCTACGTAATCTAATTCGCTACCGCATCCAGCATCTTTGTGTAAGATGTCGTCTATATTCTTGAAAGTTTGTTCAAACATTGTTTTTGTAATTATTTCTTGATTTTCAAATGTATTAAATTTAACTATATTTTGAAAGATTTTTCGGCTTTTAAATAAGCCATAAAGGCTTTTGAACCTTTTATTTCAAGTTCCTCTTTAAAACCTTTTATTAAACTGGTAATTGGTTTAGGATTGTTTACATTGACTTTCAGTAAGTAAAGGTCAGAATTTTCTATTTTGGTGATGTATTTTTCTAATCCTGCATTAGCTTCTTTAAAAAGAATAAACGCACGAAGTGATAATTGTAATTCCACCTCAAATTTTTCGCCATTGCGTTCTGTAAATCCAAAAACATCCGTTTTTTCTACTTGGTGTTGTTCTTGATACTCTTGAGGTTCTTCCAAAACTTCAACATCAATGATGCGTTCTAAATTAAAATATTTGTTTTGCTTACTTGCCACCTCAAAAGCACAAATGGCACTGTAATTTTCTGTAAATTGTATTGGCTCAACTATTCTATCTGAAATTTTATTAGAATTTACCGAATGGTAGTGCTTTAAAACCACTTTTTTGTTTACAGCGATAGATTTGTTTATTTTTTCTACCAACTTGCTTAAATGGGCTTTAAATAGCAAGTTTCCCTGTTGCGAAACTTCTGACTTCAAGTATATTTTCTTTAAAACGGCATCTTTTAAAATATTTTCTTTTCCAGCAGTTTTCGTCATTTCAATCAAAAAATTGGCTTCCTCCGTTGTAAAGCCTTCATCAATATCAGCATTTTCAGAAACAATATAGAATTTGCTGTGTTCATCTTTTTGCACTTCAAAACCTAATTGCTTTAACAAGTCGATATAACGATAAGCAGTCCTTTCCGTGCAGTCCAAAAGATTTGCCATAAACCGAACCGATTTAGAGGGTTTGTTTTGTAAGAGCGTAATAAGTCGAAGTACACGGTAAATTTTATGCTGATTGAACATATAATGTAATTTTTGGGACAAGTTAAGTCAAAACAACAACCCTAACAAGCAATTGACTTTAGTTGTCTTAAAAGTTGTGGTGCTTTGTTTAAAGAATTATAAAAAAAAGGTTTTTTTACAATATATATAATTCAATAATAAATGAAATTTGATGTAATAATGAAATCTAAATTAAAGTTTCACAACCTGTAGATTACTAAATTTTTGAAAATTAGTAAGTTTTAAATTAAAAAAAAATTAAAAAAAAATTCTAAACGATTCAGAAATGACCAAAGAACCACCACAAATACAAAATGACAGTTAAGAAATGGAAAATCTTTCATTATTAATGATTAATAATTAAATTAGAAATAGTACACAACAAAAGCCATCAAATTATGGTTCTAAACAAATTTTAAAATAAAACAAAATGGGAAAATATATTGACAACAATTTAATAAAAGAGGAAAACGTCATATTTGAGACTTATTATCATTGGATAATCTTCTGCAACTTGAGAGCTATACTAACGTTATTCATTGCACCAGTGATTGATAAATACACGGACGAGTTTGCAATTACCAACAAACGAGTAATTATAAAAACTGGTTTAATTAGCAGAAAAACTTTTGAGATGAACCACAGTAAAATTGAAAGTATCAATGTTGAACAAGGACTTCTTGGCAGATTACTTGGTTATGGAACTATCCGAGTAGTTGGTTCTGGTGGAACAAAAGAATCGTTTCCAAAAATCCAAAATCCATTGGAATTTAGAAAAAAATTCCAAGAAATGTCGAATTAGGGAAATTCAATTCTCGAAGAAATTATATTAGGAAAACAAAAAAAGGGCTAACAAGCCCTTTTTCCAATTTTAATAATTATTTATTTCTTAATTAATTTAATTGTTTTTATCGAATTTTCAGACGTTACTTTTGCTATATAATTTCCTTTTGCTAGTTCAGAGAGTTCAATATTTACTGATTTTTCATTAGAATTTTTAATTTCTATATTCTTAACTTTTTGTCCTAAAAGGTTAAAGATTTCAACTTTAAAAATAGGCTCGTTTGCTTCAATAGTAAGTTGATTAGTAAATGGGTTTGGGTAGGCTAAGATATCTTCTGAAATTATATTATCTTCTAATGATAAGGCGTTTTGAATTAAAAAAGTATATGGATACAAATAACTCGTAGAGCTTCCATTTGAAATAAATTCTAAATAATAAATACCTGATGTAAGATTGTGTTGAAATGAATTTTGTGAAGAATTTGGAATTATTGTGTTAGTTGCTAAAATATTAAAGCTTGAATCTAAAATCCTGTAAGAAATACTATTGTAATATGAATTATTAATAACAATAGTGTAGTTACCATTAGTTGTTATGTTAATTTTATAATCATCGTAATCACTTGAATAGCCTAAAACAGGTTGTTCTGTTACAAACCCAGTATATGTTTGGTTTAAATTTACCTCATAGGATAAATTATATTCGTTAGGTTCATCTAAGCCTTTAAATGATACAGGGACTGCTTTGGGTAAATCGGAATGTAAACCAATGTAAAAATCAATTGCATCAGCTGTATGAATAAACTCATTTCTTGGGGTAGGAAGCGAATAAAAGTTATTTAAATTAGCATTTACACTTCTTACAATTCCATCACCTTCAATACTGTCTTGAAGTAAACTACAATTTGTACAATTACCTATGATATAAGCATAATCTAATGTTAAAGGTAGATTTTTTTGATTCAATCCAGAAATTAAGTTGTTATCTCCATTAATACCATTACAATTAATGTCAACATTGTAAAAAACAGAAAAAATGCTATTTGAAATAACACTTGTATTTTCAGTTCCACCATAAAGGTAAACTCCATTAAATCCGCTGTAAGTATATTCTTTTCTTAAATCTCGGTATGCTTCAGAACGTGATTCAATACCTGTAACCAATCCAGCATTAGTTCCTGTGTAGCCACCATGTGGTGTTCCTGTAGTAATTAATTTAGCTACGTGATGATTACCATCAGATTGCCAGTTAGAAGGATTTTGTATGTATTCTCTTGAAGCTAAACCACCCATACTATGTCCCATCAAGATAACTTTATCTCTTCCCGTTTTTTGAAGAACCATCTGGACAGCAATTTTTAAAGCAACTCCTTGCTTTACGACTGCAGATTCATTACTTAATACATCGGTAAAATTTGTGTTGCTTCTTAACCTGCCAAAATTATCAACATCAAAATTTAAAAAATAAAAATCTCCAACTGATAAATTATTAATATCCGTGTATAAATGTATGTCAGCATTAGGAGTTGGATAAAGTAATTTATTTGCAACGTTATTATTCCCATCATCATTTAAACAAATATCAATTCTACCACCTACAGAAAGACCACTATTAATCATTTGTACTCCTAAATCATACCAAACATCTGAAATAGAATTTAATCCATGAATAAAAATTATTGGATATGGTAAAGTTTGATTTGAATTATTTTGAACTATGCTCGGGTATTGAGGTTGACTTTTGTTTTCTGTGTTATTTAATCTTGGTTTTACAGCAATATTTTGCGAATAACTAAAAAGACAAAAATGTAATGCGAAAATGAGTAATATTTTTTTCATAATTATAAATAATCAACTGACCCAAATTGATATTTTACTATAAAAAAACAGCGTGGGACAAATTACTCTACTCGTAGTTGAGGTGGTCGAATACCTGCATACAAAGTAAAGCAAAGCCCACGCATATCGCATGAGCGTTTACTCTGACCTTCCTGTATGCATTTGAATGTTCGACCTTTCAACTACAGATTATCAGCAAAACGCTATTTTATTTCATAAATTTCTGTTACAAATGTATGAAATAAAATTATTTTTTTTGACTTTAGTATCTTTTATAAAAATTAAAATAACCTAAAAATATAATTTAACAGACACTTACAGGCAATTCAACGTAACTAATATTAAATTTAAAATAAATGGAAAAATCAATTTTACTGCACTGCATTTTACCTGATGAATTAAAGCAAATTATAAAAGAGGTGATTAAAGAAGAACTTTTACAAGTAAAAAAACAACTTGAAGAAAAAGAAACTGATATTCTAATGACAAGACAAGAAACTTGTGAATTTTTAAAAATTAATAGTACTACCCTCTGGAATTGGACAAACAAAGGTAAAATAGAATGCTATGGTATTGGAAATCGTAGATATTATAAGAAAGAAGATTTACTTAAAAGTTTGGTGCTTTTAAAAGTAAAAAGGGCTTGAAAAGCCCTTTTTACAATAGTTATAATGATTAATTAAAAAAAGCATGTTCAGCAATTCTTGAAGCATTTTGCAATAAATCAACTTTTATGTAG
The DNA here is from genome assembly GCF_963975005.1 of uncultured Flavobacterium sp. Lineage (GTDB taxonomy): Bacteria > Bacteroidota > Bacteroidia > Flavobacteriales > Flavobacteriaceae > Flavobacterium. The sequence continues at coordinate 5,952 of NZ_CAXBFR010000063.1, read as the reverse complement.
TCTAAAAAAATACGTTCGGTTTTGTGTCCTGATATTGCCATAATATCATGAACAGGTATTCCTTCTTTAAAAGCATTTGTACAAAAAGACCTTCTTGCTGTATGTGTTGAAATGAATTTAAATTTTGGCTCATCATGTATAACTTCAACTCCACCTTCTGTTCTTGTGTATTGATATTTTTCTGTAATCTTTGCTCGTTTACAAATTGATTTTAAATGTTTATTGATAATGTTCTGGTGTAAATAATCAGGAAGATTTCCATCATATTTTTCCATAATTTTTTTTACATTAGATTTTAGCGGTATATAAACTTGTTTAGCGGTTTTACTTTGCTTTAATTGTATAAACCTATTACCCTCTACAATAGCGAAATTAGGGTTTTTAATAAAGCTTAATAAGTCTCCTATTCGTAAACCTGTAAAACAACCCACTAAAAAAACATCTCTAGCAACATCCATTTCTTTATCAACAAATTCTAATTTTTCAATTGCCTTTAGTTCATTTAAATCCAAATAAGGATGGTTAATTACCTCTGAAACTTTTGAAAAATAACTTTTTTTAAACTCTAAATTAGTGTGCATTCCTTCATCTAATGCATATCCCATAACTGTTTTTATTTTTTGTATTACTGTCCCTACATAGTTTTTTGTGTAATTTTTATCGTTTAAAAATATGATAAAATCGTTATAAAATATACGATTTATATCATCAAAATAAAGGGTTTTTAAATTTCTACTTTTCATATATTTTTTTAGATTTGATAATGAATTTTTTAAAGTTGTAATTGTACCTTTAGTTAATACTCTTTTAGAATAAGGAGAATTATTTTTTGCATAAAATATCAAAAACCATTCATAGTAAGTAATAAAATCTTTTTCATTATCATTCTTAATAGTATCATCTCGAAAAAGCATATTTTGTTTTTTAGGTTTGGTAGCTTCTTTAAAACCAAAAACTTCATTAAAAATAGTTTTAATAGCTTCAATTCCTATATCATTTTCGTTTTCTTTGTAAAGCAAGTCATTAAGTAGATTGTCAAATTCTGACAGCTTAGAATTAATAAGTTTTGCATTTAAAGTAGAACAAAGCAACTTCATCTTTTGCTTGTTTAAATCCCAATCTTTTTCAGAATTTATTACAAAGCCAGTTGAAGCTCTAAATTTTAATTGAGTTCCATTTCTAAACTCAAAATTAATAGTACTTTTTTTAGTACCTTTACGAAGGTGAAATTTTGTTTTCATACTTGAAAATTTTTAAACTGTTAATATTATTACAAGTTATGAAAGGGGGGTTTTAAAGACGTTTTTTGTGTCCATTTTTGTGTCCATTTGAGTCCATTTGAGTACTCTTTAGTCCACAATTGAAAAAAAATCATCTTTAATAAACCCAAAAAAAACGCGAGGAAGCCAATAAAAGCGTTGAAAAAAAATAAATTCGACTATCCAGTCGAGGTCACTAATAAACAGAAAAAGTCTAAAAATAATCAAGCTCACTTGAAATTATTTTTAGACTTTTTCTGTTTTCAAAGCCGAGCTTTGGTAGATATTCCGCAGTAAAATCCATTCGTAATTATTCTACATTTAAAACCTTTCCTTCATTAATCTAATATACCGATTAATTAAAGAGTACCTTCACAAAAAAATGTCAATAGAAAGAAGAGTCAAATTAGTAGAAGACCTTTTTCAAAATTTAGATTTAGAAATTTCTGAATTCCAATCTAAAACTAGTTTGCATTGTAAAATGGGTTGTGGAAAATGCTGTACCAATCCCGAAATGAATGCTTCACCTTTAGAATTTTTACCTTGGGCATTTCATCTCTTTTTAAACGGTCAAGCTGAAAAAGTTTTAACTGAACTTACCCATAAAACAACTCCAATATGTCACGTATATAATCCTCTTTCAATCATAGACAACCATTCTGGTAATTGTAGCAGTTATAAATATAGAGGCTTAATTTGTCGTTTATTTGGTTATGGTGCAAATACTGATAAATATGGTCAATTGCGCATGTCTACTTGTTCCATAATTAAACAAAATCAGGTAAAAAATTATGAAAAAACTACTGAAGCCATAAATAATGGCTTAAAAATTCCAATTTTCACAGATTATTATATGAATCTCTCTCAAATTGATTTTAAATTGGGTAATATTATTATTCCCATAAACAAAGCGCTTCAATATGCCATTGAAGAAGTTTTGAAATATTACGCCTATCGACCAATGCCAAAAGGGTTTAAAAATTGTGCCTAATATTTCAACAGAATTAACAAAGAAATTTTACAAATGGCAATAAATCATTATTTATATTATAAATTTATTACTTTTGGTTTCAACTAATCAAAATAAACTAAAATGAAATCTATTTCTTTATCAGAAATTAATGATGTATTAAAAGGAACAATCTTAGGAAACTTAAACCTTACCATTACAGCACCTGAACAAATTGAAGCTGCTAAAGAAAATGAAATTACTTTTATTGGTCACAAGAAATATGAAAAACTTTGGGAAACATCAAATGCTTCTGTTGCAGTTGTAAATGAAGATATCTCCATTGAACCAGGTGAAAATAAAGCATTCATAAAAGTAAAAAATGCTGATTTAGCGATGTCACAAGTTTTGGAACTCTTTGCTCCTGCTCCACCTATATTTCATCAAGAAATTCATCCAACAGCTATCATTGATGCTTCCGCTATAATTGGAAAAGGAACTAAAATTGGTGCAAATTGTTATGTTGGTCCAAATACTGTAATTGGTGAAAATGTAATTTTATATCCTAACGTTACCATTTTAGATGAATGTACTATTGGAAATTATACTACAATCTGGTCTGGAACAGTAATCAGAGAACGTTGTCATATTGGAAGTAATTGTATTTTTCATCCAAATGCAACTATTGGTGCTGACGGATTTGGTTTTAGACCTTGCCCGGAAAGAGGTTTGGCTAAAATTCCTCAAATTGGAAATGTTGTAATAGGAAATTATGTTGAAATTGGCGCAAACTCATGTGTAGATAGAGGGAAATTTAGTTCAACAGTGATTGGTGATGGTTGTAAAATTGACAATTTAGTCCAAATTGGACATAACTCAAAGATGGGTAAATTCTGTATTATGGCTGGAAATAGCGGTTTAGCTGGTTCTGTAACTTTAGGAAATGGAGTTATTGTTGGAGGAAGTGCTTCACTAAAAGATCACATTACAGTTGGTGATGGTGCAATTATTGGTGCTGGTTCTGGAGTAACGGGAGATGTTCCTGCAAAAGTAACGATGTTAGGTTATCCAGCTGTAGAAGCAAGAACGGCTTTAAAACAATGGGCAATTTTGAAGCGAATGGCAACGAGTTAATTATGAATTATAAATTATGAGTTTATTCTAATTCTTAACTCATAATTCATAATTTTCTTCAATAACTTTTCGAATAGAAACAAATCCAATTTTATCTAATTGGATTTTTTCTTTTGTAACCCAAATCAACTCATTAATTTCATCTTCGGCAGTAATGTTTATTTTATTGGAATTTACTTCATATTCATAAAAAATATCCATTGTACGATAAGGAACATTTCTATATAAATAATTATTTGGTGAGGTTGTAATGTATTTTAAATCTTTCGGCAATAAATCGATTCCTAATTCTTCTTTTAATTCGCGACAAGCTGCTTCTTCTGCATTTTCGTTTGGATCGATAAAACCACCTGGTAAATCCCATTTTCCTTTGTCTGGATCGACGTTTCTTACTGTGAAGAGTATTTTATCATCATGTTTAATAATCACAGCCACAGCAGCTGCAATATTGTGATACAACACAAAATCACACGAATTACAATGAAACTTGAAATCATTTTCAAAAGAGAAGTCTTCTGAGTTGCAATTAGGGCAATAGTTTATGAAGGATTTACTCATTTTTTTGGATTTTCAGATTTTCGGATGCTGGATTTTCAGATAGTTTGATTCTTAACTACAAAATTTATCATACTGAATTAATTTCAGTAATTTAGAATCTTTCATCTTGCAGCGTAGCGGTCTTTCATCTATTATCTTTTTTCTATTCCTTAATAAACTTAGTATTCGAAACCCCTAAATCAGTATTCACTTTAACAAAGTAATTTCCAGAGTGTAAATTGGAAACATCAACCGTTGAAACTGCATTGGGCACAGCTAAAACAACTTGACCTAAAGTATTATAAATTTCAATTGAGCTGATTAATGTATTGTCTTTAGATTGAAAATTCAAAACATCTTTTACAGGGTTTGGATATAAAGTAAAATGCGTTCCAAAATCAAAATCTTTAACTTTTAACACTTCAATTGTGGTTGTGAACGTATTGGTCGTAATCGGAAAGTTATAATCAAAATAGATGTTAGCATCATTACTAAAAGTATCTCCGACTACTAAAGTAGGTAAGGTTTTAATTTTAAAAGCAATATAACCATCATTGTTAGCATCATCAAAAGGTAAATTGATGCCTTCAAAAATAAATTCTCCTTTGTTTCCAGCAATTCTTGTTACAAAATCGTGACTTGAATGCAAAGGCATTAATGTATTGACATCAAATTTAGCTAAATCAATCATGTCTTTTACTACAATGTTTTCTGCTGGATAAGTTCCTGTGTTTTCAAAACGAATTACATAATGCACATATTGACCAATCATATCTGGACCAATGGTCGTTCCTTCAATACAAGTTTTATCATTTGGATCATAAGAACCAACTACAATTTGTTTTAAACTAGAATAATTATCATTTAAAAACTCATCATTTGTTAAAGGAGTTATAGTTGCAGTATAATTTAACTGATCACCAATATTTACAGCAGGAGTTTCCGTTGGACTATTTACATTAAAAACTAAATCTATAGTTCTGGCTTCTAAAGGCTGTAAATTAATATAATTCCAAGCTAATGAATTAACTGATTGTGTAGTTAATAATTGATTAGCTGAAATAAAATCCAAAACTGCATCATTAAAATCTAAAGTTATAGCACCGTTTTCAACTTGATTTCCTTTGTTTTTATAAATAATAGTATAATTTGCATCAAAACCAGGACGAGCTGGATTTGTTGGAACAAAAGTAACCTCAACATCATGATGAACTCCATTGGCTGTAACACAAAAATCTTGATTTAATGGACTTATTTGTGTTGGAAAATTAGCTACAAAACTAGCTGGACTTATATTGAAGTAAGTTGGATTTTCTAAAACTGGTGTAATGGTATGAGTACCTGCTTGAACTGGAATTGAGTAATTACCTGTTGTGTTCGAAATAAGTGAACCTGTTACTGTTCCATTAGTGATAGAAAAATTAAGATTTGGAAAATTAATATCATTAACATCACAACCGTTTACATTGCTATCTAATTTTGTTACACCTTTAATTTCATAAAAAGTACCATTAGGTGTAAAACTACAATAGCTATTCACATGGCAGTTTGTCAAACCAAATTGTATTATTTTTTGTTGTACCATAGCAATATCTTCTTCATCTGCACAAATGTATTGTAGATTATAATTAAATTGAAAATCAAGAATTTGCAAATTTTGATTATTATTTTTAATAAATAAAGTAGTTAAAGGATTTGAAGAACAAACCAAACTTTGTAGATTTGGTAAATTACTTAAATTTAAGATATCTAATTGATTAGAAGAACAATATAAACTTTGTAAATTTAATAATCCATTTAGATTTAATAAGGATATTTGATTAGAAGTACATAATAAAGTTTCAAGATTAATTAAACCACTTAAATTAAGGTTGGTTATTTGATTTAGACCACAATTTAATACTTTTAAAAATTGGAGATTACTAACATCTAAAGAATTTAATTGATTACTTTGACAATTTATATTTTCAATATTGCTTAAGTTATTTAAATTTAAAGTAGTTAAATAATTGTTTGAACAATTTAAATTTTGAATATTTAAAAATTTTTCAATACCTATTAAAGTTGAAATAT
>NZ_CAXBFR010000062.1:0-16136 GCF_963975005.1 uncultured Flavobacterium sp. | reverse complement strand
AAAATTTGCGTCAACTTTGTAAGGACTTTCTTCAAATCTATAACCAGCTCTTAAACTAATTTGTTTAATTTTATATTCACCACCAACATTATATGAAATTGTGTTTTTTAAATTTGCACTCATGTTATCATTTAAAGAAGCGTATAATGCATCATTTTTAGGTCTGAATGTTGTTGTGCTGTAATCTTTAGAAGATACATCTACATTAATAAATCCACTACTTCCAAAAATATAAGCAGCACTTCCTGTCCATTTGCTAGGTGTTTTTACATTGTAACTAGGATAAATATTCACAACATTTGGATCAACTACATCTGTATAAGTTCCATTAGCATCAGAATTTACAACAACAAGACGTTGCGATAATTCATCATTTAAAGCATACCATGTAGGTGACTCATAAGCAAGTCCCAATCTAAATTCTTCAGTAACCTTTGCTATTGCTCCTAAGTTTAGAGAAAAACCTCTACCATAAGTGTATAAGTCATTATCAAATTGAATTCTCTTGACAGTTGAACCAGTAGTGTATTCTGGATTATTATTACTTTCATAAACAGAAGAAGACTTTGTGTAATCTGTAAAATGAATGTTTAAATTCATACCCAAAGAAAGAATATCATTATAATTAGCAGCAAAATTTCCAGTTAATTTTCCGTTGTATCCTTTAGATTTAATATAGCTTTCTTGGTAATAATTTCCACCAACAGGAATATTTGTAAAATAATCAACGTTATTTGAATCTGTATCGTCAAAAGCACTTACAATAAAGCCTTGATATCCTAACATTGCTTGTTGGGCACCAAAGCCTAAGCCTCCAGTTTCTCCAAGATAATTGTATAGGCTACTTACTGATTCTCCGGGTTGTGTTTGTAAATATTCTAATTGATAACCCTGAGCAGCATCTGAAAAATAATTACCTATTGAATTGTTGGGATTGGTTCCTTTTGAAAATAGTTGATTATTAAAGTTATTTGTATTTTCATAATTGATTGCAAAACTTAATTTTTTCCAATCACTGTTTTTATCTGTATTATCAAAAACAAAAACAGCTCCAATTTGATTTAAGTCTAACTTAAAATCATTTTCACTAGATCTTGAGCCAAAATAAGTAGAATTATTTTTTTGGTTAAAACCAGAAACTGTAGCACTAAACGTATTGTATTTAAAGACAACAGAACCAGCAGGATTGATATTGATAGCAGATAAATCTCCACCAATTGCTCCCATTGAACCACTCATTGCTCTAAATCTAGCTGTTCCATTTAAATCTTCAACAGCATATCTAAGTGCATCACTTGGTGTTGTTTCTTGCGAAAGGCCAATAAATGATGTTCCTAGTAATAAGGATAAGAATATTTTTTTCATAGTATTTTTTTCTTTTTTCTTAATCAATTAATTTTAACCGCGACCTCCACGACCACCGCCACCACCTGATGAACGTCCACCACCAGAACTTCCACCAGAAGAACCACCTGATGATCTACTTCCGCCAAAACTTCCGCCCGAATTACTACTTCTAGGAGTTGAACTACTTCGTGGTGTTGTAGTTGTTCTCGGAGATGTTGTTGTTCTAGGACTATTTATACTTCTTGGAGAAGTTGTGCTTCTTGGCGAAGTTGTTCTTGGACTTGTAGTAGTATTTCTAGGAGAGTTGTTTGTGTTTATGGAAGAAGATCTTGTTCTTGGACTTCTTACAGTAGAATTTCCTATTTGATTGTTTCTTCCGGTAACAGTTGCTGTTCTTCCAGAACTTCTTCCAGAATTAGCCGGATTATATCTACTCATTCCTCTGGTACCAGCATTGTATGATACATTTCCTCGATAATTTCCTCCAAAGAAATTGTTGTAACCATAATATGGGTTATAGCCCCAATTATTAAAGCCGTAACCATATCCATAATAAGGATTATACCAATTATTCCAACCATAGTTAAAGCCTAATCCCCAAGTGTTCCCAAAATAGAATCCATTATTCCATCCTGGACCATACCAAGAATTATAGCCATAACCCCAGTTATTCCAGCCGTTATTATAGAAGTTAACATTTACTTGATCTGTATTGTTTCCCCATCCGGCATAACTTCTTTCTACAACGTATACAGTATCAGTCTCATTTGAAGTGTATGAATCTACATCAGTAAAATATTCAGTTTCCTCAAATTCATCTTGCATATCCTTAAATTTGTCAACGTAGACATTATTTGGTTGCACTTGAGTGTAGGTTTGAGTTTCATCTAGTGTGGTTTCTCTTTTTGATGAACTGTAAATTCCATCATTATCTTCATAGGAAGAATTCTTGAAAGAACCACATGAAGTTATACCAATCGATACTAAACTTAGGAGCAACAATCGGTAGTTTTTAATTGAAGTTTGGTAAATAGTTTTCATAATAGCAAGTTTTTATTGTTGGACATCACAAAAATAGTTAGTTTTGTCGAATATTTTAGTTAAAATTTATATAAGAAATAGTAACAATTTTTATGCCAATTCACTAGTAATGAGTAAAAACTTAACAAAAAGAACAGAAGATTATTCTAAATGGTACAACGAATTAGTTGTAAAAGCCGATTTAGCAGAGAATTCAGGAGTAAGAGGATGTATGGTAATTAAACCATATGGTTATGCAATATGGGAAAAAATGCAAGCCGAATTAGATAGGATGTTTAAAGAAACAGGTCATCAAAATGCCTATTTTCCTCTTTTTGTTCCCAAAAGTATGTTTGAAGCAGAGGAAAAAAATGCCGAAGGATTTGCAAAGGAATGTGCTATTGTAACTCATTATCGTTTAAAAAATGATGAAGACAATCCTGGAAAATTAAAAGTTGATGAAAATGCTAAATTAGAAGAAGAGCTAATCGTTCGTCCAACTAGTGAAGCAATAATCTGGTCAACATATAAAGGATGGGTTCAGTCTTATAGGGATTTACCTCTACTAATTAATCAATGGGCAAATGTTGTTCGTTGGGAAATGCGTACACGTTTGTTTTTAAGAACTGCTGAGTTCTTATGGCAAGAAGGGCATACAGCTCATGCTACAAAACAAGAAGCTATAGAGGAATCTGAAAAAATGATGAATGTTTATGCTGATTTTTCAGAAAGATTTATGGCAATTCCAGTAATAAAAGGGTTAAAAACTGAAACAGAACGTTTTGCAGGTGCAGAAGAAACTTATTGTATTGAAGCATTAATGCAAGATGGAAAAGCGCTTCAAGCAGGAACTTCTCATTTTTTAGGTCAAAATTTTGCCAAAGCTTTTGATGTAAAATTTGCAAATGCAGAAGGAAAACAAGAATACGTTTGGGGGACTTCTTGGGGTGTTTCTACGCGTTTGATGGGTGCTCTAGTTATGACGCATTCAGATGATTTGGGTTTGGTGTTACCTCCAAATTTAGCTCCAATTCAAGTTGTAATTGTGCCTATTTTTAAAACAGATGAGGAATTTGAAAGAATTTCAGTTGTTGTAAATGATTTAGTAGCTCAATTTAAAAAACTGAACATATCTGTTAAGTTTGATAATAGAACGACACATAAGCCAGGATTTAAGTTTGCTGAATGGGAATTGAAAGGTGTTCCAGTTCGAATTGCGGTTGGTCCAAAAGATTTAGAAAATAAAACTTTCGAAATTGCAAGAAGAGATACTTTAACTAAAGAAATTATCGCTCAAGAAGGAGTTGTAGGTTATATTTCTGAATTATTAGAGACAATTCAATCTGATTTATTTAATAAAGCTTTAAAATATAGAGACACGCATATAACTGAGGTTCAGAATTTTGAAGAATTTAAAGATGTTTTAGAAAATAAAGCTGGTTTTGTGTCGGCACATTGGGATGGAACGGCAGAAACTGAAGAGAAAATTAAGGAATTAACTAAGGCAACTATCAGATGTATCCCTTTAGATGGTGCTATTGAAGAAGGAAAATGTGTTTTAACTGGTTCAAAATCAGAGCGTAGAGTTTTATTTGCAAAAGCATATTAAAAAATAATAAATTTCTGTTGCGAAAATAAAAAATAGTTGTATTTTTGCATCCGCAATACAGAAATATTGGCCCGTTCGTCTATCGGTTAGGACGCATGGTTTTCATCCATGTAAGAGGGGTTCGATTCCCCTACGGGCTACAAATATTGAAATTACAGAATTAATGGCCCGTTCGTCTATCGGTTAGGACGCATGGTTTTCATCCATGTAAGAGGGGTTCGATTCCCCTACGGGCTACAATTAGTTGTAAATAAGTTTTGTAAAATAAAAGGTAGTGTCTCTGTTTTTTATTTTATTAGTTAAAACCAAAGTGATTGTTTTACAATTGTGGGAGGTTTTTCTTTTTTAACTAGTAGTTTATAAATAATTATTACAATTAAATTAAAAAAAAATGGCAAATCACAAGTCAGCATTAAAGAGAATTAGAACAAGCGAGAAGAAAAGAGTAATCAACAAATATCAGCATAAGACTACGCGTAATGCTATTAAAGCAATTCGTATGGCTACTGATAAAGCTGATGCAACAATAAAATTGAACGAAGTATTTTCAATGATTGATAAATTAGCTAAAAAGAATATTATTCATTCTAATAAAGCTTCAAACTTAAAATCTAAGTTAACTAAATATGTAGCTTCCTTATAAGAATTTACAAATTTTAATTATTAAAAGCCCTCTTTTGAGGGCTTTTTTTATGGGATTAAGTTAAGAAATAGTAAATATATGTAAAGTAATGCATTGGTTCGTATTTTATTACAAAATAAGTATTACCTTTGCACCACTAAAAAAATAAGATGGAATCTATCAGAAACATTGCAATTATTGCACACGTTGACCACGGTAAAACTACTTTGGTTGATAAAATTATGTATCACTGTCAATTATTTCGTGATAACGAAAACACAGGTGATTTAATATTAGATAACAATGATTTAGAGCGTGAAAGAGGAATTACAATTACCTCTAAAAACGTTTCTGTACAATACAAAGGAACAAAAATCAACATTATTGATACACCGGGTCACGCGGATTTTGGTGGAGAAGTAGAACGTGTATTAAACATGGCTGATGGTGTGTGTCTTTTAGTAGATGCTTTTGAAGGGCCAATGCCTCAAACGCGTTTCGTATTACAAAAAGCTATTGACTTAGGATTAAAGCCTTGTGTTGTAATCAATAAAGTAGATAAAGAAAACTGTACTCCTGAAGAAGTTCATGAAAAAGTTTTTGACTTAATGTTTGAATTAGGTGCAGAAGAATGGCAATTGGATTTTCCAACTGTTTATGGTTCTGCTAAAAACAACTGGATGTCTGACCATTGGGAAAACATAACTGATAATGTTGAAGCATTATTAGATATGGTTATTGAAAATGTACCAGCTCCTAAAGTTTCTGAAGGAACGCCTCAAATGCTAATTACATCTTTAGACTTTTCAAGTTTTACAGGTCGTATTGCAATTGGACGTCTTGAAAGAGGTGTTTTAAAAGAAGGAATGCCAATCTCATTAGTAAAAAGAGATGGTACTATAACAAAATCACGTATTAAAGAATTACATACTTTTGAAGGTCTTGGACGTAAAAAAGTACAAGAAGTTATTGCTGGAGATATTTGTGCCATTATTGGTGTAGAAGGTTTTGAAATTGGTGATACTATCGCTGATTTTGAAAATCCAGAAGCGTTAGCTTCTATTGCAATCGATGAGCCTACAATGAGTATGTTGTTTACAATTAACGATTCACCTTTCTTTGGTAAAGAAGGTAAATTTGTAACATCAAGACATATTAGAGATAGACTGACTAAAGAATTAGAGAAAAACTTAGCTATGAAAATGGGTGAGACTGATTCTGCTGATAAATTTATGGTTTTCGGTCGTGGTGTACTTCACTTATCTGTTCTTATTGAAACAATGAGAAGAGAAGGGTATGAGTTACAAATCGGTCAACCACAAGTAATCATTAAAGAAATTGATGGTAAAAAATGTGAACCAATAGAAGAATTAACAATCGATTTACCTGAAAATCTTTCAGGTAGAGCTGTGGAATTTGTTACATTACGTAAAGGTGAAATGCTTTCTATGGAAGGTAAAGGTGAACGTATGATTATTAAATTCAACATTCCATCTCGTGGAATTATTGGATTACGTAATCAATTATTAACTGCAACGGCAGGTGAGGCAATTATGTCACACCGTTACATTGGGTATGAGCCTTTTAAAGGAGCTATTCCTGGACGTAACAATGGTTCGTTAATTTCTATGGAAAACGGGAAAGCAATTCCTTATTCTATTGATAAATTACAAGATAGAGGTAAGTTCTTCGTTGAACCAAATGCTGAAATCTATGAAGGTCAAGTTATTGGTGAAAACTCTCGTTCTGATGATATGTGTATCAACGTAACGAAAGCTAAGAAACAATCTAACGTTCGTTCTTCTGGAAATGATGAAAAAGCAAGAATTATTCCTCCAATTATTTTCTCTTTAGAGGAAGCTTTGGAATACATTCAAAAAGATGAATATGTTGAGGTTACACCAAAATCTATTCGTTTAAGAAAGATCTATTTGACAGAAACAGACAGAAAACGTTTCAAAATATAATTAAATTATTAAAATGTCTCACTTTTTTAGTGGGACATTTTTTATATATGCCTATTTTTGCATTTCAACACAATTACTATGTATCGTTTATTAATTCGTCCCATTTTATTTAAGTTTGATCCAGAAAAAGTACATTACTTTACCTTTTCTTTAATTCGTTTTTTACATAAGATTCCTTTTATAGGAACACTTATCAATTCGTATTACGAAGTGAAAAGTCCAAAATTAGAAAGAGAAGTTTTCGGATTAAAATTCAAAAACCCAGTGGGTTTAGCAGCAGGTTTTGATAAAGACGCTAAATTATACCAAGAATTATCTAATTTCGGATTCGGATTTATTGAAATCGGAACCTTAACTCCAAAACCTCAAGACGGAAATCCTAAAAAAAGACTTTTTAGACTGCAAGAGGATTCAGCTATTATCAATCGGATGGGGTTTAATAACGGTGGTGTTGAAGAAGCAATTGTTCGACTTAAAAAGAACCACGGAGTTCTTATTGGTGGAAACATTGGAAAAAACAAAATCACTCCAAACGAAAATGCGGTCAATGATTACGTTATTTGTTTTGAAGCTTTGTTTGATTACGTAGATTATTTTGTTGTGAATGTAAGTTCGCCAAATACACCAAATTTAAGAGAACTTCAAGAAAAAGAACCTTTGAAAGCTTTATTGAATACTTTACAAATTCTTAATTTAAAGAAAGATAAACCAAAACCAATTCTTCTAAAAATTGCTCCAGATTTAACCAACGAACAATTACTAGATATTATTGAAATTGTAAATGAAACTAAAATAGCAGGAGTCATTGCATCAAATACAACCATTTCTCGTGATGGATTAGAATCAGCAAACAAATCAGAAACGGGAGGATTATCAGGTAAACCTTTGACTAATCGTTCAACTGAAGTAATTCGTTTTCTTTCGGAAAAAGGCAATAAATCATTTCCAATTATTGGAGTAGGAGGAATACATTCTGCAAAAGATGCTTTAGAGAAATTAGACGCTGGTGCAAGTTTAGTACAATTGTATACAGGTTTTATTTATGAAGGACCAAAATTGATTAAAAAAATCAATAAAGCTTTGCTTAAGAAAAGCTAATTCGTGTTCCAAATTCAACAACCAAACCAGCTAAAATTGCGATTCCAAAACTTAATAAGGTTCCAATAAGAACATATTCTGTAAGTTTTCGATCTTTTGCTTCTTTCAAATCACCAAATCTAAAGATTGATTTTGCAGCTAATAAGAAGCCAATAGCTTCAAAATGATTGGTTATAATAAAGCAAAATACAAATAAACGTTCCAAAATACCAATATAATTTCCTGCATTTTGTAATGAATTATCTTCTTTGTTCTTACTTTCGGGTGTCCAAATAGAAATAATATTTTTTATAATTATCGAAGTTGGTTTCGTCAATAAAACAATTCCGGTTATAAATATCCAAATGGTACTGTCTAGGTTTTTGAAATCTATAGAAGTGTCATTGTAAATCAAAACAATTATAAAAATCATCAATAAATGCAATAGTTGATCTACTGAAAACCAAATTCGTTTCGTTTTTTTCTTTTGAAATTTTAGTTTTATTAAGTCAATAATTCCGTGTGAAACGGCTAATATGATTCCATAAATAATAAAATCAATTTCTGCTACAAAAAGCAATACTAATGCTAAATGTAAAGTAGTATGTAAATATAAATAGATGCTTTTTTGCTTCTTTTTTTCTTTATCATTTACCCATTTGTTAGGTTGCAATAGAAAATCACCAATCAAATGTGCTAATAAAAGTTTTGCGAATAATATCATATCTCAAGCATTTTTAATTTTTCAGCAAAAGCCGAATTAATCTCTAGCAATAGATCAAAATTAGCTCTTTTTCGTCTTCTACTAACTGCAGCTTGATTGATGCCTAATTTTGAACCAATTTCTTCTTGTGAAAGTTTAGGGTTTTGAATAGTAATCAATACAAATTCAGCTGATTGTGCTAACCAATTGTCCATAAAAGATAAACCCAATCGCAATATTAGATTCATTTCTTTATCAAAAATTTTGTTAGAACTGTGAATCGATAAAGTAGTTTTGTTTTTCTTTAAATTTTCAAATCCAATACCTGAATTTATAAATGCACTTCCATTACTTTCAGAAATTTTCTTTGTTTTGTATGTTTTATCACCAAAACCAATACTCATTCGAGCATCTAATTTGATACTTCGCAAATACGCTTTTATTTGAAACGCAACCAATAAAGCTTCTTCACAGTTCTTTACTTCCAATTGAAATTCATCTCCACGATAAACCTCCCAATCCATTGGTGTTTTGCCAAATTGTAGAAAAAGTTTCTTCAACTCTTCTAACCAATTTTCCGATTTTGCTCTGCGTGAACCTTTTACGTCACCTGTAATTATGCAATTCATATATCAAATCTATAAAATACTTTTTAATTTACAAAACATATTACCAAAAAATGTAATATTATTAATTATTACCAATATATGTAATATTTATAATTATTACTTAAAAACGTAATATAATGTTTTTTTTTATCAGTCAAATTCTTCTTATCTTAGCACTTTAAAAGCAAATCATTGAATCCACAAGTTAAAATAATCGAATGTCCAAGAGATGCTATGCAAGGCATCAAAGCATTTATTCCTACTGAGAAAAAAGTACAATACATACAAGCTTTATTGCGTGTAGGTTATGACACAATTGATTTTGGAAGCTTTGTTTCTCCAAAGGCAATTCCGCAAATGGTTGATACTGCTGAAGTTTTAGCAAAATTAGATTTGTCTCAAACGCAAAGTAAACTTTTAGCAATAATTGCTAATACAAGAGGTGCAGAAATGGCGGCAGAACATAAAGAAATTCAATATTTAGGGTTTCCTTTTTCAATTTCAGAGAATTTTCAAATGAGAAATACTCACAAGACCATTGCTGAATCCATCGTAACTTTAAGTGAAATTCTTGAAATTGCTGATAAAAATAATAAAGAAGTTGTAGCTTATTTATCAATGGGTTTTGGAAATCCTTATGGTGATCCTTGGAATGTGGAAATCGTAGGAGAATGGACCGAAAAAATGGATAAAATGGGTGTAAAAATCCTTTCACTTTCCGATACAGTTGGAACTTCAAATCCAGAAATGATTGATTATTTGTTTTCTAACTTAATTCCAAAGTATCCAAACATTGAATTTGGAGCGCATTTACATACAACTCCGGATAAATGGCACGAAAAAGTAGATGCAGCTTACAAAGCAGGTTGTCATCGTTTTGATGGAGCCATTCAAGGTTTTGGGGGTTGTCCAATGGCAGCAGATGACTTAACAGGAAATATGCCAACAGAAAAATTATTATCGTATTTCACAGCAGCAAAAGTAGATACCAATTGCCACGCAATGAGTTTTGAAAGTTCTTATAATGAAGCTTTGAAGCTTTTCACACAGTATCATTAATTAGTAATTGGCTTTTGAAAAATGATTTTCATTTCAATACTAGTCAAAAAACTGATAACTAATAACTAAAAACTAAAAATTTTTCACTAGATTTGCTTGCAATTTAACTACTACAACTGAATTGCACAATGAACGCACACACAACAAAGATCATCGGAGAAGGACTTACTTATGATGATGTACTATTAGTTCCTAATTACTCAGAAGTTTTACCACGAGAAGTTAGCATTAAATCAAAATTTTCTAGAAATATTACACTTAATACTCCAATTGTATCTGCAGCTATGGATACGGTTACTGAAAGTGCAATGGCAATTGCTATGGCTCAAGAAGGTGGAATTGGTGTTTTGCATAAAAATATGTCAATCGAAAAACAAGCAGCCGAAGTTCGTAAAGTAAAACGTGCTGAATCTGGAATGATAATCGATCCTGTAACTTTACTTTTAACAGCTACAGTTGGTGATGCCAAAAGAGCTATGAAAGAACATGGTATTGGTGGAATTCCGGTTGTGGATGAAAACATGACTTTAAAAGGAATTGTTACGAACAGAGATTTGCGTTTTGAACGTAGAAATGATCGTCCAATTACAGAAGTGATGACCTCTGAAAATTTAGTAACGGCAAAAGAAGGTACAACTTTGCAACAAGCCGAAGAAATTCTTCAAGATCATAAAATTGAAAAACTATTAGTCGTTGCTGAAAATAATAAATTAGCTGGATTAATTACGTTTAGAGATATTACAAAACTGACTCAAAAACCAAACGCTAATAAAGACCAATATGGACGTTTACGTGTGGCTGCTGCTCTTGGAGTAACGGCTGATGCTGTAGAACGTGCAACGGCTTTAGTAAACGCAGGTGTTGATGCAGTAATTATCGATACAGCTCACGGACATACAAAAGGAGTGGTAGATGTTTTAAAATTAGTTAAAGCTTCTTTTCCTGATTTGGATGTTGTGGTTGGAAACATTGCAACACCTGAAGCCGCTAAATATTTAGTTGAAAACGGTGCAGATGGTGTGAAAGTTGGAATTGGACCTGGTTCAATTTGTACAACTCGTGTTGTGGCTGGAGTTGGGTTTCCTCAATTTTCTGCGGTGATTGAAGTAGCTGCTGCTATAAAAGGTAGTGGTGTTCCAGTTATTGCTGATGGTGGAATTCGTTACACAGGTGATATTCCAAAAGCGATTGCTGCTGGTGCTGATTGTGTGATGTTAGGCTCTTTATTAGCTGGAACAAAAGAATCTCCAGGGGAAACGATTATTTTTGAAGGAAGAAAATTCAAGTCATATAGAGGAATGGGTTCTATTGAAGCTATGGAAGATGGTTCAAAAGATCGTTATTTTCAAGATGTGGAAGATGATGTTAAGAAATTAGTTCCAGAAGGAATTGTAGGTCGCGTACCTTATAAAGGAGAATTAAACGAAAGCATGCAACAATTTGTAGGTGGTTTAAAAGCCGGAATGGGGTATTGTGGTTCAAAAGATATTGCTACGTTACAAGATACTGGAAGATTCGTAAGAATTACAGCTAGTGGAATAGGGGAAAGCCATCCTCATAATGTTACAATTACTAAAGAAGCACCGAACTATTCAAGATAATTTAAGTTTTTAAATAACTAAATGGCTCGATTTAAAGAAAACGATTTACCCAAATCAAAAATCAACGCAAGTACTTTAAGTAAAGCGGCTCTTATTTTTAAATATGCTGATACTCATAAATGGAAATTTTATGTGGGTCTGGTTTTTCTACTTTTAACAGGTGGAACAGCCTTGGCTTTCCCAAAGTTATTAGGAATGTTGGTAGATTGTGTGAACAATAAAGACTTAGTCAAAGCTAAAAACATCGCTTTAGGATTAATGGTAATTTTATTATTGCAATCCTTTTTTTCGTTTTTTAGATTATCGTTGTTTATTAATTTTACCGAAAATACCTTAGCTTTATATAGTAATTTGATTAAATTACCCATGACTTTCTTCTCGCAAAAAAGAGTAGGAGAATTGAATAGTCGAATCAGTTCAGATATTACTCAAATTCAAGATACTTTAACGACAACTATTGCTGAATTTTTAAGACAATTTATTTTAATTATTGGAGGCGTTATTTTTCTAGCGACTATAAGTCTAAAGCTAACTTTAATGATGCTTTGCATTGTTCCTGTTGTTGCGGTTGCAGCTGTTATTTTTGGTCGATTTATTAGAAAATTTTCTAAAGCTGTTCAAGATCAAGTAGCCGAAAGTCAGGTTATTGTGGAAGAAACGATGCAAGGAATTTCTAATGTAAAAGCGTTTGCTAACGAATGGTACGAAATTGCCCGCTACAGAGGAAAAATTAATGAAGTTGTAAAATTAGCCATCAAAGGAGGAATTTATCGAGGTTATTTTGCTTCATTCATCATTTTTTGTTTGTTCGGAGCTATTGTAGTGGTGGTTTGGTATGGTGTTGTTTTGTGTATTGAAGGAGAAATAAAAGGAATTGGAGAATTAATTTCTTTCGTATTATACTCAACTTTTATTGGAGCTTCTTTTGGAGGAATTGCCGAATTGTACGCACAAATTCAAAAAGCCGTTGGAGCAACAGAACGAGTTTTTGAACTTTTAGATGAAGTTCCTGAAAAAATAAATGCTACTCAAAATCATTCTACTCAAAAAATAAAAGGTACGGTAAGATTTAAAAATGTAGGTTTTTCCTATCCATCAAGACCAGAAATTGAGGTGTTGAAAGACGTAAACTTTGAAGCAGGTTTTGGTCAAAAAATTGCTATTGTTGGCCCAAGTGGTGCAGGAAAATCGACTATTTCTTCTCTTTTACTGCGTTTTTATGATATTGATAAAGGAAAAATTTTGATTGATGACAAGAACATCTACGATTATGATTTAGAAAATCTTAGAGGAAATATGAGTATTGTTCCACAAGATGTAATTCTTTTTGGAGGAAGTATTCGAGAAAATATAACTTACGGAAAACCTGATGCTTCTGAAGAAGAAATAGTACTTGCAGCCAAACAAGCCAACGCTTATGACTTTATAAATGGTTTTCCTGAAAAATTGGATACACTAGTTGGAGAAAGAGGAATAAAACTTTCTGGTGGACAAAGACAACGTATAGCCATTGCTCGTGCTTTGTTAAAAAACCCAAGTATTTTAATTTTAGACGAAGCTACTTCTTCATTAGACAGTGAAAGTGAAAAGTTAGTGCAAGAAGCTTTAGAGAATTTAATGAAAGGCCGAACTAGCATTATCATTGCGCACCGACTTTCAACAATTAGAAGTGCTGATGCCATTTTGGTTTTAAACGATGGAAAAATAGTAGAACAAGGAACACACAAAGAATTACTCGAAATTGAAAAAGGAATTTATAAGAATTTGAGTAATTTGCAGTTTAGTGAATACTAGGGTTTACTTGACGGTTTTTAGTTGAATACTAATTACAAAATTATTCTTTCAAACAACTACCTCTAGGTTGATCATTTTCTTGTAATACAATATCAGAATGTAAAAATTGTGCGGCTTCGGCTGAGTCTTTTACTTTTTTGGCACTTCGCTTTAGCATTTCGGTTTCAAAATCCGTTAAGATGCTTTTTCTGATTCCAGCTTCTTTCCAATTTGAAAATGGACCACAACCTATGTAAATTCCTCGTGCTAAAGAAAGTGCATCTAATAGCGCTTGGTTGGCTCCTTGTCCTTTAAAAGGACTCATAGGATGTGCTGCATCACCAATTAAGGTTGTTTGTTTTCCTTTTGCTAATAATTCGGGATTCAATACTTCTCGGTCATACACAGGGTAACCCGAAACTTGTGTCGCTTTAGTAGCTTTTACAATTTGTGGAATAGGTGAGTGCCACTGGGTTCTTTTACAAGCTTCTTCTTTTAAGGCTTCATAACCTCTGGCACTTAAGGCTTTTGCTTCTTCTTCTGCCATTGGAAAACTCAATTGCCACATCACAGAATTAGCATCATAAGGCATAATGTAAATTCGTTCATTACCATTTCCTGTCTGAAAAACTGTTGCTGAATCTAACAATGAACTATCAACACCTTCAAGAGCTGATAAAGGACAAATTCCCAATATCACAATACAATCTAAATAACGTAAAGGAGTAATTTTATCACCAATTAATAAGTTTCGCACAGCACTTCTAATGCCATCAGCACCAACTACTAAATCGGCTTTGGTGTTTTTTAGAATTCCGTTTACTTGAAAACTTAAGTCAAAAGATTTAACTTCATTTTCTTTAAAATCAACTAATTGATGGTTCCATTGCACAGCATCATTTCCTCCAAGTTGTTCCAACAAAGCCAAACGTATGGATTGTCTAGCAATATGAATGTTGGTCTTTTTTGGAGTTTTTTTAGGTTCAGATTGCATCCATTTTCGCATTCCCCATTCACCCACGACTTTTCCTTCTGAAGTATGCACCAAATGTCTTGTCGAAACGACACCTTCAACTAACGAAAAAATCCCAAATCCTTCTATAGCTTTACTGGCTTGTTGTAAGGTTAGACCATAACCTTGTGAACGAGCTTCAAAGTTGGCATCACGTTCATAAAGTGTAAAAGGAATGCCACGATGTAAACAAGCAACTGCTAAAGCTACACCACCAATTCCACCACCAATAATGGCAACATTTGGATAATTTTCTGAATCTGGAATAGGACGATTGTCACTTAGAATCAATCCAGAACCTGAACAATTTAAGCAAGAACTTAAATGTGCTTTTGGTTTAATTGGAGCAATTCCTTGCTTATCCGATTTTTCAAAAGCTTCTAGTTCTTTTTGGAAATTTAAACGTACTTTCTTTTTAAGCTTCTGGCTTTTTTTGCCTCGACCTTTACATTCGGGACAAATGGTCCAATTAGCTTTTTTGTTGGGTGCGTTTTTCATTTATGTTTTAAAATTTTGACCACAAATTCGCAAATTTTTTAAACAATTGAAATAATTTGCGAATTTGTGGTTAGTATTTATTTTTTAACTACATATTTTAATCTTGTTAAACAAGATTGTTAATTTTTCTTAATTTAATTACTCGAAAAATAAAGCAATCTTTTTTCGATCTCCAACCACCCAAACAATATCATTTTTACTTAAAATAAAATTTGATTCGGGGTTTAATATTCTTCTTCCGTTGTGTTCAACTCCAACAACTAAACCTTTTGTTTTTTCTCTTAACTCAGCTTCTCTAATGGTTCTTCCTATGAAATTTTGGTGCTCTAATTCAAATTGTTGTAATACTATATCAGCATCTTCTTCTTCAATAATTTTTACTTCGTGTTTCTTTAAATAATCTCCAAATTCTTTGACTTGAACATCTGTTCCAATGACAAAAATTTCATCACTTGGATAGAGCTTTTCGTACTTAGTTGGCATATTAATGTGCAAATTTCCACGTTTTATATAAGCAATATTGATTCCTATAACTTCTCTAATTTTGATTTCTTCCAAAGGTTTTCCTACCAAATCAGATTCAGGTACAATTAGAAATTTTGCCAAGTGACCATCCCAAGGTGATAAGTTATTTCGATTTATTTTCTTAACGGAAAGTTCTCTTTGGTTGTAATTTTTGATAAATCGATTTTCAATTTTTAAATAAAGTCTATTGATTTTTTTAGGGAACAACATGATAATTACCACAGAAATCACAAAAGCCAAAACAGCAATTCCAGGTGAAAGAAAGTTGTTTAACATCATTCCAATAAAGAATAAACCAATAACCATTCTTAGGAATATCAGCACTAAAATTGGGCCATGATGTTTTTTGTTTTTTAATAATTCTTCTACTTCCGTTGTTGCAATTCTACGCAAGGATACAGCCCACAAAAAAGGAGCAATAATGATGAATGTTATAGCAGCTGTTACGATATTTCCATAGCTATAATCATCCATTAAAGGCATTAAATACCTTTTCGACATTTGAATGATTGCAAACAAAATAATTGAGTGAATTAAAACTTGAAAAATATATTCTTTTATAGCTTTTCTCCAAGTACTAACTGTTTTTATAGCTTGTGCATTGGCACTATAAATTTCAATTCTTTTAACCCATCTTTTAGGTAATTTTTTTTCAACAAAACCAGCAACTGGTGTTGCATATTTGATCATATAAGGAGTTGTAAATGCTGTGACT
>NZ_CAXBFR010000061.1:0-16304 GCF_963975005.1 uncultured Flavobacterium sp. | reverse complement strand
CTACTTGCATCCACGAATATGATTCCTATTAAAATAAGAACCAATAAAAAGATATATATTTTAAGGTTTTTATTCATATTACTGTTGAATGGCTTTTAGGAATGATTTTTCAGCTTTTTGGAAATCAGTTTCAGATATAGCAAATTCACCATACCAACAATATTCATAGATATAAGATAAAAATTGGAAGTCAGATTTAGTTTCAGCATTTTTAATTTCATACAAATAATCTGAATTGGTTTTTTCAATATCCCATTCAATAATATTTTTATCTGACATTGATTTTAGCAACCATAAATAATAATAACGTATTGAATTTCTATATTCTTTATCTGATTTTGAAGAAGAAATTAATTTTTTAAAATCTACAGTATGAATATTTTCTTCTACTAATTCAGAAACATTTATATTTTTTGAAGATTTTCCAAAAACCCAACCACCTTCTTTGTTAATAATGATTTTTACAATCATATAAATCACAAAACCAATAATTATAAAAGCAATGACTTTCATCAAAATACCAAGACCTGTCAATGTTCCATCTGTATTGCTAAAATCAAATAAATCGCTAAAAAATTCCCCAACGTTTTTCCAGAATCTATTCCAAGCAGATAATTTTGAATCATCTACTTTTTGTTCGTATAGAAATTCATTAGAAGTATATTTATCCTTAAACTTTGGTTCAAATTTTTTAGATTTAATGGTTTCTATGTCATATTTTACATCTTCTTTTGGGCGCAACGAGTCGTTTTGTCCAAAACAAAAAGCAGTTATGAAAAATAAAATAGTTAAGAATTTATTCACTATCAGTTCCAATTAAATCAATATCATTATTAATTACGTTGTTTTCCTTTTCTTCTTTACTGCTGTAATAAATTATACCTTGATTTATTAAAATTAAATTTTGAAGCATATAATTAAAAAGAATTGAGACAATCATTGCTATCGTCATCATAATAGTTATAAAGGATAACGCTTCAAGAGTTTGTTGCGAATTACCTTGCATAGCTTCTGGATTAGTAAAGAACGAGGCTACTCCAATAATGTAAGGCACAAAATAAACGATTCCAACAACGATTTGAACGATGATGAACATTATAAACGTTGAGCCAATTATGGGCCAAAATTTTTCTTTTAAAAGATTATAGCCATTGCTTAATGAAGTCAAGAAACTATTTTCTGTAGCTATATAATCATAATAACTTAACGTTATCCAACTTACAAAAGCTGGTAAAACAATTATCATCAATGGAAATCCAATAATTACAAACATTAAGGCAATAAGTAAAGCAAAAGTTATAAATAACAATGGAATAAATGTTAGTAATGATGCTAAAAAGAAAACAATAGATTTACCAATTTTAGATTTAATAAAGGCAATTAAATTTTTAGTAGTAATTTCTTTCTTTGACTCAATTAGGCTTAAATAAGCGATTGGAAATGTATAATTAATTATACTGATAACAATGATTAAAACTAATATTGTAATTCCACCAACAATTATAACGGATAAATTTGAATTTAAATTATTTAATAGAAAATTTTCATCTGCTTGAGTATTATTAACACCTGCAAAAACACCTTCAAAAAATATTTTCATTAAAAAATATAGTAACACAACAAGGATTAGTAGAAATCCACCATTGATAATGAAATAATTTTTAAAGTAGTTTTTACCATAGATTTTAAAAAAATCGAAAGTATCGCTTACTAATTCGTTAAAACCTCTTTTTTTATATAGCTGAAACATTCTCTTTATTTATTTTTTTGTGAACTTTAAAAGGATAAATCAAATAATAATAACTTATTGCGCTTAAAGTTAAAAGTATTATAAAAACACTTAAAAAGTGAGGCATATTTATCGAATATCTTGTAATAAAACCTTCTAAAAATCCAGCAACGATTGTAAAAGGCATTGTACTTAAGAAGATTTTAAATGTATTTTTAAATCCGATTTTAAACGAATTAAATCTAGAAAATGTATTGGGAAATAGAATACTTGCTCCTAAGGCAAATCCAGCTGCAGCTTCAATTACCATGGCAAAAATTTCCATAGAGCCATGAATCCAAATTCCTCTTACGCTTTCCCAAAAAACACCTTCCCTGTAAAAGAAATATTGGAATGAACCTAACATTATACAATTGTTTATTAAGATATAAAATGTTCCAAAGCCTAAAAATATACCAAAGAAATAGGATAGTGCTCCAACTCTAAGGTTGTTAAATGTAATACCGACAAAACTCCCCCAATTGCTTCCCGATTTATAAACGGCAACAGGATTTCCGTCTTTAATGTTTTCTAAAGACATGTTTACATAAGCATCACCCAATATTAATCGAACAAAAGTATCATCATTTCTGGCAGAAATAGTTCCAATGGCTGTCAAGATCCCAAAAATTAAAAAAGCATATAAAACATATCTTCTATATTGATAAACTAGTAGCGGAACTTCAGTTTTAAAAAAATAAATTAGTTTATTTGTGTCTTCTCTTTTAGTTTTGTAAATCTTTTGATAGGTTTGCGAAGCTAAATGATTAAGATAAACAACAGTCTTGCTTTTTGGGTAGTAAGTTTGTGCGTACGACAAATCATTAACCAAATGTATGTACAAACTGGCTAAATCATCAGGATTTTTTTTAAGTTTACCAAAAATAGCTTGTTCAAATTCAAGCCATTTTTCTTTATTTTGTTTTATGAATGCAACTTCTCTCATTAGAGGCTAAAATAAAAAATATGAATCAATTATCAATCACAACTACGCAAAATGTTAATATAAATTTTACAGCAGCTTCTGTAGGTTCGAGAATTTCTGGTCAACTTCTTGATATATTGGTACTTATAGCTTATTCGGTTGTGATGTATTATATTATAGATTTGTCGGGGTTAAACAAAATATTTGCTAAAATGGACGGTTGGTCTTCAGGTGCAATTATGATTATGCTGTTTTCTCCCGTTATTTTTTACACATTAATTTTAGAAAGCCTTTGGGAAGGACAAACTATTGGAAAGAAAATAATGAAGATGAAAGTGATCAAAATTGATGGTTATCAAGCGGGTTTTGGTGATTATTTAATCAGATGGTTGTTTAGATTAATCGAAGTAATGATTGGAAATGGTGTTATAGGTTTATTAGCCATAATATTCAACAAACGAAATCAGAGAATGGGAGATATGGCAGCAGGAACAGCAGTTATTTCTTTAAAGACTAATATTAATATTAATCAGACTATTTTAGAAGATTTAAACGAGGATTATATTCCGACTTATCCATTAGTTATAAAGCTTTCTGATAATGATGCTCGAATTATTAAAGAAACGTTTGAAGTAGCTGTTAAAACTAGAGATTACGGGACTTTAATAAAATTAAGAGAAAAAATTATTGGTGTAACTGGCATTAAAAATCAATCGGGTAACGATCAAGATTTTATTAGAACTTTACTTAAGGATTACAATTATTACACACAGAATATGTAATTTATCTAGTAAGGTAGAGAAAACCTACTAAAGGTTCATTATAGTCTGGATCATTTAGAAATACTACATAGTAATATGTTCCAGCTGGAGCATATTTTTCGTCTACACCATTTTCAACATAACCATCCCAATCGGGTTTTGATTGATTTCCAGTCCAAAGCCATTTTCCCCAACGGTTGTAAATTTTAACTTCAAAATTTAAAAATATATCTCGTAAACCTTCAATAAAAAAGCCATCATTATATCCATCAAAATTACCTGAAACATAATTATAAACAGTTGGCGGACATTTTTTTGTAGTCAAAAAGAAAGAAGTAAACCCATAACAATTTTCATTTTCTAATCGAATATAAATTTCTTGAGGAGTCGAATTTGCCGCAAAATTAGACGTATTAAAGATCGGGTTAGTTTGATTTAAAGCATCATCAATTGTTGTATAAAAATTGGCTATTTGATTAAAATCTGTTTTAACCAAATCTTCATAATGAGAAAAATTGAATGTTCCTTTTGTTAAACCTTCATTACAAGAAACCAAATCATCTAATTTATTGAAAGAAGGAGAACTGTTTTGAATTATAGCCTGTAAATCAACATTATTGTTTTCGTTAATTTCTGTCACAATTCCAACACCAGTCCCAATATCATCAACCACAAATTGTAAGTCAAAATTTGCAGGAATATCAAAAGGTAATAAAATACTAATTTGATCGCTCCAACTTCCATCAATAGGAATAGGCGTTAGAGTTTCTGTGTATTCAATAAATTCAACATTAGCATAAATTGAAATTGGAGTTCCAGCAGGAAGAATTTCAGTTGAATTTAAATTATAAACCGTAAAATCAACTAATAAAATATTTGAATTACAAGCTTGATTAGTAACGTCGATAGAAATAGTAGCATCAGGAAGTTGACTATTTAATTTTGAAACAATAGCATTTATCATCACAAAATCTTGGTTAGAAGTCATTTGAATGTCAGCTGAAGTGTCTCCAATAGCAATGTTATTCTGAATACTATAAATATCCAAATCCATGTTATAAAGATCTGTACTATTAGTTATTGTATTTGTTCCATTAAATGCATTTGTTGGAGGATTTAAAGTGTTACTTAAAATATTTCCGTTGATTGAAAGGGTTTCGTTATTAGACAAACCTACATCACCTTCCCAAGCGAGAAATCCAATTTTTGCATCATTATTATCAATTACATTAAGGGAGTTTAAAGTAATGTTTAATTGATTTTGGACTTGTGAAACGGCTTGTAAACCATCATAAACGTTTAATTGGTTTAAAGGTAAATTCGGATTATAATAAACCACAACAATTGCCCAGCCCGCAAAATTAGTGCTGTTTTGAGAATGTAAATTAATAAAACTAGTGACATCTAAATCCGATAAGGTATAATTTCCATTTCCAGTAGATTGTATTTGAGATGTAATATCTGTAAAAGCACTAAAAAAATTAAACTGTGTTTGTAGAACATTACTAAAAGTCCTTTGAGCAGTTATATCAACACCATTTAACTTGACATTAAAATCACCTGTTCCGCAGCCAGCCCAATATAAAAAAGCTTTTTCAACGACATCATTGGGTTGCAAAGTTAGCGTTGCAGAAGAAGTTGTAAAAATTGCTGGAGTTCCTTGAAAAGTATTTTCTACAGGATTCATAGTATTTCCCAAAAATGTAAAATCATATCTACCATTAAATTGTTGGTACAAAGAAACATCTTGCCCTTTCGTATTTATAGTAAATAACAAAGATAAAATCAGTATTTTTGAAAAAAATAAAGAGTAGTTTTGTTTCAAGATTAGTTAATTTTGATACTAATTTATTAAAAATTAAGTTATTCAGTTAAGAATTTGAATTAAATCATAAAAATAGTTGTGAAAAACATCACTATAAAACAATATACATCTGATTATTATTCACTTTGGAACGAATTTGTAGCTAAAGCCAAAAATGCAACTTTCTTGTTCCACAGAGACTTTATGGAATATCATCAAGATAGATTTGAAGATTTTTCATTGCTAGTTTTTGATGCGAAAGATAATTTGGTTTCTATTCTACCTGCCAATAGAGTTGAAGATACTTTATTCTCTCATCAAGGATTGACTTATGGAGGTTTTGTTTTTTTAGAAACTATAAAGTTAGATCATGCAATGGTAATTTTCAAATCAGTTTTATCGTTTTTACATAAAAAAAATGTTTCAAAATTGCAGTTGAAACAAATGCCTTCAATATATTTAGATTGCTTTACTTCTGAAATTGATTATGCTCTTTTTATAATTAAAGCTAAAATGACAAGACGGGATAATTTATCCGTAATTGATACCAAAAAACCTTATAAAATAGCTAAATCTAGAAAAGAAAATATTAGACGTGGAGCCAAAAATAACTTAGAAATTAGAGAAGAATTAAATTTTGAGTTATTTTGGAATGAAATATTAATTCCGAATTTGAATAAAAAACACCAAGCAAAACCTGTTCATACAGTTGAAGAAATTACTTTTCTTCAAAAACGTTTCCCAGAGAATATTCGACATTTTAATGTTTATGATGGCAAAAAAATTGTTGCTGGAACGACTGTTTTTATATCAGAACATGTTGCACATCCTCAATATGTTTCGGGTAACGACGATAAAAATCAATTGGGTAGCTTAGATTATTTATACCATCATTTACTTGCCGAAGTTTTTAAAGATAAAGACTATTTTGATTTTGGACCTTCTAACGAAAATCAAGGAAAAAACATAAATGAAGGCTTATTGTTTTGGAAAGAAAGTTTTGGAACTAAAACAGTTGTTCAAGATTTTTATGAAGTTGAAACTGCAAATTACGATTTGCTTGATACTGTTATGCTATGATAAAATTTTTAGATCTTCAAAAAATAAATGCTCAATATCAAGATGAATTTCAACAAAAATTGAAATTAGTTTTAGATAAAGGAT
This sequence comes from uncultured Flavobacterium sp., assembly GCF_963975005.1. Taxonomy (GTDB): domain Bacteria; phylum Bacteroidota; class Bacteroidia; order Flavobacteriales; family Flavobacteriaceae; genus Flavobacterium. The sequence goes on along the minus strand of NZ_CAXBFR010000061.1, from coordinate 9,882 downwards.
GGTTTATTTTAGGAGATGAAGTCAAACAATTTGAAACTGATTTTGCCAAATTTACAAAGGCTAAACATTGTATTGGTGTTGGAAATGGGTTGGAGGCTTTAGTTTTGATTTTTAAAGCCTACATTAAATTAGGTTTGATGCAAAAAGGAGACGAAGTCATTGTTCCAGCAAATACCTATGTAGCTTCAATTATAGCAGTACTTCAAGCGGATTTGGTTCCAGTTTTAGTTGAGCCCAAGTTAGAAACGTTTAATATTAATCCAGATTTGATTTCAGAAAAAATTACTTCAAAAACAAAAGCTATTTTACCAGTTCATTTATATGGACAATTATGTGAAATGGATAAGATTAATGAAATTGCCAAACAACATAATTTATTAGTTGTAGAAGATGCAGCACAATCTCACGGAGCAATTTTTGATGGCAGAAGTCAGAATTTAGAAGTTAGAAATGCTCAAGCTTACAGTTTTTATCCAGGAAAAAATCTTGGTGCTTTAGGAGACGCTGGTGCAATTACAACCAATGACGATGAATTAGCAAAAGTATTGTTTTCATTAAGAAATTACGGTTCAGAGAAAAAATATCATAATGAATTTGTTGGTGTGAATAGTCGTTTAGATGAAATTCAAGCTGCTTTTTTGAATGTGAAATTACCTTATTTAAATGAAGATAATCATAAGCGAAAAACTATTGCAAAACGTTATTTGGCTGAAATTAAAAACGATAAAATAGAATTACCTTTTTGGGATTTTTCAAACAATCATGTATTTCATTTGTTTGTAATTCGAACAGAAAATAGAAACAAATTACAAGAATATTTAAAAGATAATGAAATTGATACTATGATTCATTATCCAATTCCTCCTCACAAGCAAAAGGCATTTGTTGAATGGAATAATTTGTCATTTCCAATTACCGAGAAAATGCATGCTGAGGTTTTAAGTATTCCGATTTCTCCAATTATGACAAAAGACGAGGTTAGTAAAGTCATTCAAATTTTAAATCAATATTAATGGATATAATTCAAAAAGTAAAAAATATTGTTTTTGTTAAATTTAGAATTCTAAAGTACAAATGGCTTTCTAATTGTAAAAATATAAATGGAAGACCTAAGTTATATCATCCTTTATTAATAGAAGGAAATGGATCAATTAAATTTGGTAAAAATGTTCAAATTGGTGTAAAATCATCACCAAACTTTTACTCACATTATTCCTATTTTGAAGCAAAACATTCAGAAAGCAAAATCATTATTGGAGATAATGTTTCAATAAATAATAATTTTTCGGCAGTTTCTTTTTCAAAAATAGCGATTGAAGATGATGTTTTAATTGGTGTTAATTGTTCGATTATTGATACAGACGGACATCAATTAGAGATAGATAAAAGAGCAGACGGAATTCCTAAAGTAGCTGAAATTGTTATTTCAAAAAATGTTTTTATAGGTGACAATGTTTCCATCTTAAAAGGAGTAACAATCGGTAAGAATTCTGTTATTGGATTTGGATCTGTTGTAACTAAATCAATTCCTGATAATGTAATTGCAGCTGGAAATCCAGCAAAAATAATAAGAACTATTTAATTGAAATTTTTCACTAAAAATAATTCCTTAAAAGTATTATCCCTGAATTCAATATCAGTGATGGTTAGTTTTGTATTGGGCATATTTTCTTCAAAAATTATTGCTTTTTTTCTTGGTACAACAGGAATGACTTTGTTAGGTAGTTTTAGAAATTTCACAACCATGTCAAAATCAATTGCTACACTTGGAGTAAGTAATTCTTTGGTTAAACTTGTAGTTGAAAATAAGGAAGATGAAAAAGAATTATCATTAATATTTTCTACTTTTTTTTGGTTGTTTTTAATGATTTCGGTTGTTGTTAGTAGTGTTATTTTAATTTTTAGCAGTTCAATTTCTGAATTATTGTTTTTTTCAACGGATTATAAAATTCCAATTCAGTTTTTTTCTTTGACATTACCATTTATAGTTATTAATACGTTTTGGATTTCTATTTACAATGCTTTTGAAAGGTTTAAAACTATAATATTAATTCAAGTTATTTCAAATATTTTAGTTTTTATTGTTTCTGCTCTGTTAATTTGGAAACAAAATATAATTGGAGGATTATTGGCAATTGCAATTTCAGAAATTATTATGGTTTTAGTGACTTTTGTTTTCATTAGAAAAGAAAAAGGTTTTTTTAACTTCAATATAAAAAGAGTTTTAAACAACAAGCATTTAAAAGAAATTAGAAAATTTTCTTCAATGGCTTTGTTAAGTGCTATTATAATTCCAACAACGCTGATTTCAATAAGAAACTTATTAATACAAAGCTATACATTTCAAGAAGCAGGAATTTGGGATGCAGTAATAAGATTGTCTGGATTTTATATGTTATTGTTCAGTTCTGGTCTTACATTGTATTATATGCCTAAATTAGCTTCATTATCAACCGATGAAGAGTTTAAAAGCGAGCTAAAAGAATATTTTAAAACATTAGTTCCAATTTTTCTTCTAATGATTGTTCTAATTTATCTTTTTAAAAATTTAATAATAAATATTGCTTTTACTCAAGAATTTAATAAGGTTTCAGAAATATTAATTTGGCAATTATTAGGCGATTTTTTTAGAATTATGTCATTAGCTTTTGGGTATCAGATTTTAGTAAAAACCATGATGTTTAAGTTCTTTTTTATTGAAATAGTTTATAATTTATCTTATTTCATTTTATCTTATTACTTAATGCAGAATTTTGCATTAGAAGGAGTTGTAATGGCTTATTTTTTTGCTAACGTGCTAATGTTTTTTGTGTTTCTATTTATGTTTAGAAAAGTGTTAATTAAACAAAAAGTTTAGACCTTTTTTTAGACCTAAAATATTGAATATTTATCGCCAATAATAGCAATATAAAAGGGAAAAACACAATATGAAATCTATCTCCTTGTCCACAAGAAACTCCAGACGTTAAAAAGGTATAAGAAATAAATGCACTTATTATAACTACAAATTTGTCTTTATAAAGCAGTAATAAAGTAAATAGGCTCAATAATATACCTGTTATCGTTAGAAATACATTACTATAGATGGTGAAATTATATAAAGATGATTTTATACTTTCAAAATAGGAAGTGCTTTTTATATTTACGACATCATTTAAAATAATATTTCCAGTTGTACTATTCTCGTATAAATCATCTGAATAAGCTTTTAATAAATTAATTTTATTGCCTTTTAGTTGATTTTTCATGTCATTAAAAACTTCAACTTTTGATTCTTCATAGCCAAGTGAAAATAAATATTTACCTCTTTGATTGTTAAATTGCGAATATTCAACATCGTTTTTATAACACATGGCTTTGCTTCCAAGATAATTATAATAAGTAACAGAATCAATGTAACTGATTGTAAAATTTCCAAATTGGTATTTTATCCCAGCACACTGAATAAAGACTAAAAAGAAACTAAAGTAGAGTAGGTAAAATGATTTGGTTTTATAGTATTTAATAATATCTTTTATAAAAAAGAGTAAAATAAAAAGCGCAAAAAACTTTGCTCCAGGTCTAATTAGCATTGAAATTACAACTACAGATAAAAATAAAGCTAAATAAAGTGTCTTAGATTTAATTCTAAATAAATGATAAAAATAGAAAGAAAGAACAATAAAAAATATAAAAATATTTTCTGAGAGCATGTGAAAAACAGAAATCACATTTCCAATAATAATCAAATTTAGTATACTTAAAAAAAAGGCTTTTTTATCAGAAATATAGTGTTGTGCAATTTTGTAAATTATCAGTGTAGAACCAATCCAACAAAATAAATTAATATAATAGGTGCTTGCATAGACTTCCATGGCCGAATTTGTAAACAAAAACGGAATTCCATGAATTAAAGCTAACACCATTGGTCTCAAATTATGACCTCTATAATAGTAATATACATTTTCGGCAGATTCATAATAACTTCCAGAATCTAAATAGATTATTGACTGAATGTCAAGTTGTAATAAGTAACTTAAACTCTTAATGAAAATTAAAGAAATTAAAATTAGTAAAAACTCATATTTATATTGAAATACTATTTTTTTCAATTTATCCATTTTTCAAGATATTTTTCAGCGATTTTAATATAATCATGTTCTTTTTTTACAAATTTGCTCGCATTTTGACCAATTTCAATCAATTTTGATGGGTTTTCGATTAAAAATGATAGTTTTTTGACTAAATAATCTACATCAGGTAAAGCATTAATTGCAACTTCATCTTCTTCTAAATGATAATACTCTAAAAACTCTTTATCTGCACCAGTAAAAACTACTTTTCCTTTTGCCATTGCTTCTAAAGCATTATAACCTTGATCATAACCATAAACTTGGTCTAATAAAATATGACAATCATTATATATGCTGCTGTATTGTTTATAAGGAATATTTGTAGTGATTTGAATATTGACTTTATCTTTATATTTTTCTTCTATAATTTCCAATGCTTTTTCGAAAAAATGAACTCCTTTTTTAAAAGAATTTCCAGAATTAATGCCTAAAAAAATATTTATTTTACCTGAAATATCTAATTCCTTAGGTTCAATTTGAGTCAAATATATTGGATTTGGAATCATTCCAATATATTTTGGATTTTCTTTTAACGGATTTACGTAATCTAAATCTGTAGCAAGAACACCTGATATGTTTTCATATAAAAAGCGATGAATTTTTTGATGCGTTTTTGTCAAATATTCAAACATAAAAATATACTGTTCTTTGGCTTCATGAATTTTTTCAAAATAAGGATTCATTATAGAATATCTTTCTTTTTTTTGAAGCATGTGATTCAAAGTCATAAAATCAACACCACTACACAAAAGAAAAACCTTTTTATTTTGATTGAATATTTTTTTAAGCAAGTAAAATTCAAATTTCTGTATCGTCTGAATTGGAGCTTCATTAATCAATTGCACTACATCAAAGTTTTGCAACTTATTCAAATGAAAATAAAAACGAATGCCACGTTCAATTTTTGAAATATCAAATTTAGTGGATCTATAAATAATTTGTCTTGGAATATTTCCTAATTTACTTTCACACCAAACAGCACGATTTGAGTAATCAGAAGGAAAGTTTTTAAAGCCATCACCATTGTTGATTAAGACAACTTCGTGACCTAATGCAACCAAACCTTCTTTCAAAGAATTGTGCAATCGACTAAACTCGCCTACAAGTAATATTCGCATTTAAAAAATTATTTTACATTTGCTAAAATACATAAAATTGAATCAAAATAATAAACCTTTAAAAATCTGTTTAACAACTGTGTCACTTTCTGGTGGTGGAGCCGAAAAATGTGCTGCATCTTTGTCACATTATTTTGTAAATCAAGGTTTTGAAGTGCATCATGTGGTTTTTGCAGGAGAAATTAAATATGATTACTCAGGTGAGTTATTGCATTTAGAAACCTTAAAAGACAAGAACAATAGTATTTTTAGTCGTTTTAAAAGATTTTTTGCATTGAAAAAATATTTCAAGAAACACCAATTTGATGTAATTATAGATTTTAGAGTCAAGGAATTTTATTTACAAGAATTTATTATTCATAATTTTATTTATAAAAAATTTATTCAGACAATTCACAGTAATGCTATTGAACATTATATTCCAAAAAATAATTTTTTAGCCAACCAATTATATAAAAATGCTTCAAGTTTAGTTGCCGTTTCTAGTGAAATTGAAAAGAACATTCAAGATAATTATTCTTTTAAAAATCTGACTCAAATTTATAATCCAATTGATTTTTTAAGTATTGAAAAGTTTAAATCTGAAGCAACTAATTTAGATTTTAAATATATCTTAGGAGTTGGAAGAATGGAAGATAACGTAAAACAATTTGACCATTTAATTGAAAGTTATTCCAATTCTAATTTACCAAAACAAGACATCAAATTAGTTATTCTTGGTGAAGGAAAATTGAAACCAAAATGGCAAGATTTAGCTAAATCGTTACAACAAGAAAGTAATATTGTCTTTTTAGGAAATATTCAAAATCCGTATGCTTATTATTCTCAAGCTTTATTTACTGCTATGACAAGTAAATATGAAGGTTTTCCAATGGTTTTGTTAGAATCATTAGCTTGTGAAACTCCAGTTGTTTCTTATGATTTACATTCTGGACCAAGTGAGATAATTTTCCAAAATGGAAACGGAATTTTAGTCGAAAATCAAAATAAACTTGCAATGACTGAAGCTTTAAACGAAATGATTTCAAATAAAGAATTATATTTACATTGTAAACAAAATGCTAAAAGTAGTGTTGAAAGATTTTCATTAGAAAGTATTGGGAATCATTGGTTACAAATTATAAAGAAATAGTTAATGAACATAGAAATAATAGACATTCCCAAAGTAGAAGATTATAGAGGAAATTTGGCAATCATTGAAAAAGATGTGGTTCCTTTTGAAATTAAACGCGTGTATTATTTATATGATGTGCCAAGTTCTGCACAACGTGGTGGACATGCACACAAAGATCAATCAGAATTTTTAATAGCTCTTTCAGGAAGTTTTGATGTAGTTTTGAACGATGGAAAATCGATTCAAAAAGTGACTTTAAACAAACCAGATAAAGGTTTACTACTCAAAACTAATGTTTGGAGAGAACTAGATAATTTTTCTTCTGGAGCCGTTTGCTTAGTGTTAAATTCGGATATTTTTTTAGAAGAAGATTACATTAGAGATTTTGAAGATTTTATTACCTATTTGAATAAGTAGATACTTTAATTCCTTTATTCATTAGACGCATTTTTATAGAGTCTAAAAATAGAAGTCCACTCTTTGGCACATATAATAAAATAACTTGTTTCCAATTTAAATTTCGTAATTGAATAGGTTTTATAATTTTCTTCCAAAGTGATTTATCTCCATCTTTTTTGAGTTTTTTTACTAAAACATAACGCAAAAAATCTAGTTGTTTTTTTAAATCTGGATTTGTTTTTGCCCAATCTTCATATTTATCATAATCTGGGATTTGATAATGCAAAATCGAACTTCGTGTAATCTGGTTATCGGTTTGCATATAGTAACTCATTTGATTTGTGTTACTATAAGCTAATTTAAAAAAATAATTAGCTCTTATGTTGAAATCTATATCTTGTGAAAATCTTATGTTTTCATCATAATAACCGACTTTTTCAAAAACAGATTTGTGAAAACAAACGGAACCGTGATTATAAATTCCTTGTTTAATATTAATTTTAAAAAATTCGATTATTCCTTCAAAGTTAAAAGGCAAAGCGTCAGAACCATTAAAAGGTTTTAAAACTTTTTTATCGTATATTTCCTCGTAATTGGTTCCATATATTTTAGCTTCCGGAAAATTAATAATTAATCTATAAATGGTTTCTAAAAAAGTGATTTTCCATAAATCATCAGCATCTAAATACATTACATAATCAGCTTTTGCATTTTTAATTCCTGTATTTCTAGCAACAGATAAACCTTTGTTTTTTTCGAGATGAATTAAAGTTACTTTTTCAGATAAATAAGATTCAATTTTAGCAATACTTTTGTCAGTAGAACAATCATTTACAATAATAACTTCAAAATCAGTAAACGTTTGGTTGAGAATGCTTTTTAAGGCTCTTTCAACATAGTTTTCTTTGTTGTATAACGGAATTATTACTGTAAAAAATGGCATTATGCTTAGTTTAAAATGTGATTAAATATTGATTCCCAACTAGTGATTTGGTATTCGTTTTCATAAGGATATTTATTTCCAGTGTAATCTATTGTTTTCGTAACAAGCTCTCTCATTAATTGAGCTAACTCATTCGGCTTATCAATCTTGAAAAATGAAACATTCTCATAATTTCCAACGGTTTCTTTTGCATAAGGTAAGTCGGAAACTAACATTGGTTTATTAAACCCTTTAGCTTCTGTTATTGGCAAACCCCAAGTTTCTAATTTTGAAGGAAAAAGTAAACAAGCCATTGAATTATAATATGCAAAAACTTCTTTTCTACTTATTTTTCCTAGATAATTTATTTCTTTTAAAGGATATTTTTTGACAATATAATCTGCATATAAAGTATCATTCTTTTGTATGGTTACGTTTACTTTTATTTTATTTCTTATTTCGTCTGGTAAAAGTAAAATAGCTTCTCCAATTAATTCAATGTTTTTGAAACTTCTACCTAAAGTTGGATAAAAAAAATGAACCTTTGAGTCATCTAAATAAATTGTTGAATTCACTTCTTCTTTAACAAATTCAGGTTGTGTTACAATTACATTTTCTAGATCAAACATTTTTTCGAAGGCATTTTTAATCCAAAATTGTTGCACAAATACGTTAGTGTTTTTATGAATATTTATTTTATATATAAATTTATAAAATAAATAAAAAATTCCGACTTTGATCTCTAAAGTTGATTCTTTAAAACTCGGCTTATAAAATAAATTTGGATTGTGACAATAAACAAATCTTCTTTTGCATTTTACATTTGGACTTGTATCGTGTAAAGAAAACCAAACATCTGGATTTATTTTTTTGGATAATTTATTGAAATAAAAGTATTCATAATAAAGTCTAAAAAGCCAATTTTTCTTAGATTTTGGCAATGATATAAATGATATATTATTATAATTAAATTTAGAAGAATCGTTGACTAAAGCAATGACATTTATGTCTTTGTTTTCAATAAATTTATTTAATTCATTAAGGCAATTATCTAGAATAGTGAAAATTCCACCATCTACCATGTTTACACCAGATATTACAATTGTTTTCTTAGACAATTTTTAAAAAATTAAATTATATTTACAAAGATATTTTTTTTAAGCTAATAATATGAACAGAATTGATATTGCTTACATAATTCATTCTAATTTAGAACTAAATTATTCAAAATTAAAAATTCAATATGAATCTTCTAAAGAAAATATTGGATTCTTTTATTTAGATGATATTTTGCCTTTAGAATTGGCTAAACAAATATACAGTGTTTTTCCAAAATCTTCTGAAATGGTTCTTAAAAAAAGTATTAGAGAAGATAAATATATTGGTGTTCAAATGAATAAATACGATGCTTTGCTTGAGGAAGTTTTATATGCTTTTCAAGATGAAAGAATTGTGAATTTGATAGGTAAAATATGTGATATTGAAAATTTACAACCAGATTCAAATCTTTATGCTGGTGGTATTTCAATGATGGCTAACAAACAATTTCTTAATCCACATTTAGATAATTCGCACGATAAAGACAGAAACTTATGGAGAGTTTTAAATTTATTATACTATGTAACACCTAATTGGGAGGAAGATTATGGTGGAAATTTAGAATTATGGCCAAAGGGATTAAAAAACAAACAAATTACAATACAAAGTAAATTTAATAGATTAGCAGTAATGGCAACTCATAATGAATCATTACATTCTGTTTCTCCAGTAAATTTTGAAGGTTCAAGAAAATGTGTTTCTAATTATTATTTTTCAAATGAACCTTTATCGAAGTCTGATACTTTTCATGTGACTTCATTTAGAGGTAGACCCGAAAATAAATTTACAGATTTTGCGCTTAAAGCAGATACAAAAATTAGAATGTTAATTAGGAAAATTTTTAAAAAAGGAATTAAAGAAAATCCTCATGTATATAAAAAAGAATAGTATTTTCTAACTCATTATAATCTAAATAAACCATATTTTAGAATACAATATATAGCATGAAATCCATCTTTCCAATTTATTTTCTTTCCTTCTTCATAGGTTCTTCCATAATAGGAAATGCCAACTTCATAAATTCTAATTTTTGAAACTCTTGCTACTTTTGCTGTAATTTCTGGTTCAAACCCAAAACGATTTTCCTTTAATGTTATTGATTGTAATATTTTAGTGTTG
>NZ_CAXBFR010000060.1:0-16314 GCF_963975005.1 uncultured Flavobacterium sp. | reverse complement strand
TAGTAGTTAACTAAAATTTCTGCTACTTTTTTTAAATCAGATTCTATAATTTCTGTTTTTGGTGCTAATGGAAAAATTTGCTGTCCAGGCCTACTTATAAAAGCAGCTCTCCAACCAGCCCAAAGTGCTCCGGCAACATCCCAGCCATGTGCTGCAATTAGCATACATTCTTCAGGTTTTACTTCTAATTTGTTAGCGGCCCAATTATAAGTATCTCTAAAAGGTTTAAATTTCCCGACATCTTCAATACTTAATCTTTCTTCAAAAAAAGCTGTTAATCCAGCATTTTCGAATTGTGCTTTAACGCTTTCATTAGATGAATTAGTTAATGCAACAAGTTTATAACCATCTTTTTTTAATTGAGTTAGAGCAGCTTTAACTTCGGAATGTACAGGTAGGTTTCTTAAAGATTCAATAATAACCTTTTTGGCATCTCTTTCTGAAATAGTTATACCATTAGTAGCTGCAACCATTTGTAATGAAGCTGCACCAATGTTTTCAAAATGGTAATATTGTTCGGCCGCAGATGTAACTAAAGAATATTGAAGCATTGTTGTAAACCAAAGCGATAATAAATTCTCTTTTCCACCAAGAACCAGACCTACTTGTTTTTTCATTTGGGCAAGATCTAAAAGTGTTTCATTTACATCAAAAAATAATACTTTTGGCCTAACCTTTTTTAAATTAGTAGTTTCATCTAATTGTGTTCGATTTAATTTAATATTTGGTAGTATAACGTCTTTTTTTTCCATGAGCTACATGCTGAAATTATTTTTCACTTACTTTTCTATTGATTAAAATAGAGTTATTTTAGTTTTTCTATAGCTTTAATTACTTCATTAGGTTCAGCTCTTTTTCTATAATCTTCATCTAAAAATGCATATTGAATTATTCCGTTTTTGTCAATTACATAAGTTGCTGCTAAAGGTAATTCGTTATCTTTATTTCCGTTAAAGTCACTTAATCCAAAAGCTTCTTCATATATTGATGCTACACCTTTTGTTAGTGTAAATACAACTCCATATTCTTTTCCTATTTTATTGTCTAAATCACTTAAGACAGTAAATTCTAATTTGTTTTTTTCTGTTGTACTTAAAGATTTATCTGGTTTTTCAGGAGTTAAAGCAATTAAAGTAGCTCCAGCTTTTTTAAATTCAGGCAACTTTTCTTGTAAAAAGTTTAAAGTAATGTTGCAATAAGGACACCAACCACCTCTATACCAAGTTAGAATTACTGGACCTTTTTTAAGTTCATCATATAAAGAAACTGGTTTGTTTAAAGCATTTTTTAAGGTAAAGCTAGGTGCTTTATCGCCCACGTTTAAAGCTTTGTTAAGTATTCCTGAATTTTTCACATCAGTTAAACCATCTGCATAAATTTGTTTCTTCTCTTCTGAAGCTTTCTTCGAAAATTCTTCTTTTTTAATATTCAGTAAAGAATCTAAAGGTGAATTATTAGTTGTTTCCATTGTAACTTCTTTTTTTGTTTCTTCTTTTGAATCAACATCTTCTTTCTTTTTACTATTGCAACTTGACAATGCTAAAACTAAAGTAGCTGTTATTAATATTTTTTTTTTGAGAATCATATTTATTTTTTTTATTTGAAAGGAGAACTGCTTGTATTTATTTTTGCTCTAAAATTTCAGTTAATACTTGCTTATAAACTTCGACGGGTTGTGCTCCATTTAAAGCACTAGTTCTGTTAAATACTATTGTTGGAACTGAAGAAACACCTAAACTTTGCCAGTAATTCTCAGTTTTTTGAATTTCGTCAAATGCATTTTTATCATTTAACCTGTTTAAAGCTTCTTCTGTACTTAAGCCAATTTTTTCAACTTCTTGAAGTAAAATTTCTCTTTTAGAAATATCTTTTCTTTCACTAAAAAAAGCTTCCATAAAACGCATATTTAATTCAGTTTGTTTGCCTTGTTCCTTTGCATATTGAAGTAAAACATGCGCTTCTCTAGAATTCACAATATGCATTCCATCAAAATAATCAAATTTAAAATCTAATTCTGCACCAAGAGATGTAAGTAATTCTTGTGATTTTTTACTTTGTTCTAAAGTTGAACCATATTTTTTAGTGATGTGTTCTTGAATTTCTTCTCCTTCTGAAGTCATATTTGGATTTAATTCAAAAGGTTGCCATTCAATTTCTACTTGATTTTGGATTCCCATTTCTTCAATCACTTTTTCTAAACGCTTGAAACCAATTATGCACCAAGGACACATTACATCTGATATTATATCTAATTTTATTTTTTCTTTCATTTTATTTAAAATTAAGTTTTGCTTTTAAGAAACTATTTCACTAATTTGAATTTGTGGTTTTACATTTGAAAAATTAGGTAAGTCAGCTAATATTCTTGGAGCATTTGAGCCAAAAGATTCTTGGAATGATTCAAGTGATTTAAATACTAAATTCGAAATTACAACATAAGGAGCAATTTCATCTGGATTTGCACCAGAAATTCCAAAGTTCACATCAGAAGATATAATTGCATCACCTAATAATTCTAAAAGTAATTGACTGTGTTCTTTAATGTAATATTCTTTGTTAAACTGCACCTCATTGTTGTTTGGGTACATTACAGTTAATTTTATCATATCTTTTGTTTTAATTATTTTGTCCAAGCAAGTTTTTGGAAAGGTGCATCTATAGGTGTATTTGCAATATGATTTGTGTAATTGCTAATTACTTTTTGAGATAATCCTAAAATGATTTCTAAAACTTGTCTCTCTTCATAACCAGCTGTGTAAAATGCTTGTAATTCATCTGATGAAACATTTCCACGATTTCGTGTTATAGCCAATGTAAACGTCCTAAGCGCTTCTAGTTTTGTGTTTTCTAGAGGAGTTTCGTTACGTAAAGACTCTGTTATGTTTTCATCTACTTTCATCATTCCTGCAATAGCTGTGTGAGCTGGAACACAATAATGACATGCGTGTTCAACGTTAATAGTTTGCCATACAACAGTTAATTCGTCTTTATCAAAAGAAGATTCTGTAAATAATTTATGTAGTGTTTGATATCCCTCTAATATTCCAGGAGCACCAGCTAAAACACCATGTAAACCAGGAATCATTCCGTTTGCTTTAAGCGATTGTTCTAATAATTCTTTACTTCCTTCTGGTGCAGATTCAATGCTGTGAACTTTTAATGTAGTCATAGTTTTATTTTTTAATTTATTTTATTTATATCTAAGCACTCGCTTAGTTTTTGGTAAAAAAAAAGTTATAAGTTTTTGAAGGTAAATTCAATATAATCTTCTATTTCTTTTTTGTTGTTTACTCTTGTTGCTGCTGCTAAACCATGTTTAGCTAATAATAAATAGTTAGCTTGTTTTAAAATAGTTTCTTCATCTTTTGAAGGATCTGTTTTCAATTTTTGTATAAAAAGAGATTTCAAATTATCCATGAATTGACTCATTTCATTCTTTATCATTTGATCTTCAATCTCAGCAAATTCATTATATGTATTGGTAAATAAGCAGCCTTTTTGACTACCTAATTCATCTGGTTTATTGATAGAGTCATAAAAGAAAGTTTTGATGTCTTCAACACCATTTGTTCCGTTTTTTAACTTCTCAAACATGTTGTTGTTTTTTGATTTGTAACATTTAAGACTTTCTAAAAAAACTCCATGTTTACTGCCAAAACTAGCATAGATAGAAAACTGGTTGATTCCCATTTCTTTTTCTAACATTCGAACAGAAGTATTTTCATAACCATTTTTCCAGAAAAGAACCATTGCTTTTTCTATTACTTCTTGCTCGTTATATTTCTTTGTTCTTGCCATTTATGTTTTAATACATTACAAAACTAAGCACTTGCTTTGAAATAATAAAGTTTTTTAGGATATTTTAACAATTACTAAAAAAAAACTCCGAAATGAATCGGAGTTTAATAATCTAACTTAAAAATAACAAAAATAGAATTGGAAAGAGTAGACCAGCTACTGCAAGTTTCCAACCTCTTCTTTTAAAGGTATGCTTTCCGTGTTTAACCATTAGCGTTCCAGTGACGGCTATTGTGATTAAAGATATTCCGAATATATCTGAAAAGTAAATCCACCAATTAGATGTGTTTTTATGGATTAACATAGACTGACTTATGAAAGGTGTCTTAATAAATTGGATTATTTCACCTTTACCCGTTTTAGCATCAACTTCAACTTCGGTATTTTCAAACTGCATTTTGAATTTACCTTTTCGAACCATATGACGTTTTATTTTATCAGTAATTTTTAATTTTTTGGCTAAATTTTCTGCAAAAGCATCGGTAATTTGAGATTCTTCAGGTAATGAAATTTCGATTTCTTTTGATTCTAAAGTATATTTATCAGGATGCCAATCATTTCTGTGGTTCATTAAGATACCAGAAAAAGCAAATGTTATGATTAATCCTAAAAAGAAATACCCTAAATCTCTGTGTAGTTCTCTTGCTTTAATTTTTTTCATGTGTGATTAAAATTTATAATTTAAAGCAATTGAATAATTTCTTGGAGCAATTGGGTTAACACTATTGTCATCATGTACATTATAATTCAATTCATTAAAGATGTTACTCAATTTTGTACTAATTCTAAATTGCTTAAATGTATATCCTAAAGTTGCATCAACTTGAATGAAATCTTGTAAATAAATTAATTGTCTGTTATCATTTGCAACTTGCGTTCTAGTTGAACGACCTGCATATCTTTCGCCAAAGTAAGTTGAAATTAATCCTAGGTTTATGCCTTTTAATTTTCCTTCATTAACTAAATAATTTGCACTTAAATTAGCTGTGTTTTTCGGATTATATCTTAACAAACTACCTGCAACATAATAACCTTCATCTAAGAATTTAGTTTCATTAAAACTATATCCTGCAATCATTGTTAATCCTTTAATTGGATTTGCGGTTATATCTACTTCAATACCTTGACTTCTAACTTCACCAGTTAAAACTTTTACATAAGAATAAGAGTTTCCATTAGCTAGAGATTGTTGGTAAAATTTGTCATTTGAAATTTGATAAGCCGTTACGTTTAAGTATAATTTATCTGTAAACAATTTGTTTTTTATTCCAATTTCGTATTGATCAACTATTGATGGTTCTAAAGCTTTTCCTGTGTCATCTTGCCCAATATTTATATCAAAAGAATTTGAGTAGGTTGCAAAAATAGAGTGATTTTTCGTTGGTTGATAGATTAGACCTATTCTTGGAGAAAAAGCGCCATCATAATTTTTAGTACTAATAATGCTATTGTCTGAGTATTTTAGAACATCACTTCTTGTGTCCTGATAACTATAACGTATTCCAGCTAAAACTTTAATTTTTTCAGTAAAACTAATTAAATCTTGAGCATAAATACCAAATCTACTTATTGGTGCATCTGTTAATGTGTTTTTAGTTAAAGTTGGGATTGATGGTTCATTTGCAGGATTGTAATTTTCAAAAATATTTATAGTGTCATAATTAGCAAATTGATTGTAAGCAGTTGTAGCTGTTTTGAAATTTTCAACATCAGCACCAATTAAAACATTATGTTTTATATTTCCTGTTGTAAAAAGACCTTTCAAGTCTAATTGTTGCATAAAATAATTATCTTTGGCTTCAGTTCTTTGGATACTTCTGTTCCAATCACCATTTGTTTGCACTCCTCCATTTGAACCTGTATTTGGTCTTGTATTTGAGAATAATTCAGTATCATAGTAGCGAATACCATTTACGAAGTTTAAATTCCAGTTAGGATTAAATCTATGGTTAATTGTAATTGTGTTAGCAAATTGTTGGCTATCATATTTACCCCATGAAACTCCTAAGAATCTGTCACGTGGTAAGTCAACTACTTTGTAATCTATTATTCCCGCACCAAAATCTGGTGTTCTTGAATCTTTTGTAAAATCTGTTTCGATTAATAAGTCAGTTTTTTTTGAAAGTACAAACTCAAAAGATGGATTTATGTAAAAACGTTCAGATTCAACATTGTTTCTATAACTATCTGCTTTCTCATACGAACTATTTATTCTGAAAGCTGCTGTTTTGTTTTTATTTAAAGCGCCATAAACATCCAAAGTTGGTTTAATTGTATTAAAACTTCCGAAATTAAATCCTACTTCACCACCAAAATCATATTTGGGTTTTTTAGTTACTAAATTTAAGATTCCACCCGGAGAAACGTTTCCAAATAACATTGCAGCACTTCCTTTTAGAAACTCTACTCTTTCTAAGCCAGAAGTTTCAATACTCATTCCGTTAAAATATCTAATTCCGTTTTTGAATGTATTAGAACTAGAAAGAGAAAATCCTCTAGACGCAATTTCTTCTTGATAACCACCAGTTGTTCCCATGATGTAAACACCATTAGCATTTTTTAAAATATCTGTAATAGAGTTTACTTGTTGATTTTGTAAAGTTACATTAGTAATTACAGAAGAAGCTTGTGGTAAATCCATTGGTTTTATTGACGTTTTTCCTATCGAAATAGGGTTGTCAATGTTTTTACCTGTCACAACCACTTCCTGAAGATTGTATTTTTTAATTTTTACAGTATCATTTTCAAGAGTTACATCTCCCTCATATTTATAACTGTCTTGAGCATAAAAACTTAGACTTAAAAGAGAAATACCTACTGTTAAATATATTTTTCGCATTACTTATTTAGATTTAATTAAAATAACGATGCAAAAATAATACGCGTTTTTTAATTACCAAAATTTATTTAGACTTATTTTAAATAAACTTTTTAAGGTGTTGATTTTCAATTTAAAAAAACTCAAATTTTAACATTACCAAGTCTATGTTTTTTTCATTATCTTTGCACTCCAATAAAAGAATACAAGATGTTAGAAAGACTTCAATATGTAAAACAACGTTTCGATGAAATATCAGATTTGATTATTCAACCTGATGTTATTTCAGATCAAAAACGTTATGTGCAATTAAACCAAGAATATAAAGGTTTAAAAGATTTAATGGAAAAACGTGAAGAGTTAATTAACTTAACAGCTAATATAGACGAAGCTAACGAAATAATTGCAGATGGATCTGATGCCGAAATGGTTGAAATGGCTAAAATGCAGTTAGACGAAGCTAAAGATCGCATGCCTAAATTAGATGAAGAAATTAAATTTCTATTGATTCCAAAAGATGAAGAAGATTCCAAAAACGTAATGGTTGAAATTCGTGCAGGAACTGGTGGCGATGAAGCTTCTATTTTTGCAGGAGATTTATTTCGTATGTATACCAAATATTGTGAAAGCAGAAATTGGAGAACTTCTGTAGTTGATATTAGTGAAGGAACTTCAGGTGGTTTTAAAGAGGTTATTTTTGAAGTTACAGGAGAAGATGTATATGGGACTTTAAAATTTGAAGCGGGTGTGCATCGTGTGCAACGTGTTCCTCAGACAGAAACTCAAGGTCGTGTGCATACATCTGCTGCAACAGTTATGGTTTTACCAGAAGCTGAAGAATTTGATGTTCAAATTGATATGAATGATGTTCGTGTAGATTTCTTTTGTTCTTCTGGTCCTGGTGGTCAATCGGTAAATACAACTAAATCTGCTGTTCGTTTAACACATATTCCAACTGGTTTAGTAGCACAATGTCAAGATCAGAAATCACAACATAAAAATAAAGACAAAGCTTTTACAGTACTACGTTCTCGTTTATATGAAAAAGAATTAGCTATTAAACAAGCCGAAGATGCTGTTAAACGTACTTCTCAAGTAAGTAGTGGTGACCGTTCTGCTAAAATTAGAACTTATAACTACTCACAAGGTCGTGTAACGGATCACCGTATTGGTTTAGATGTTTTTGATATGGATGGCGTTATGAACGGTAAAATTCAAAAATTTATAGACGAACTTCAATTGGTAAATAATACAGAAAAATTAAAAGAGTCAGAAGTTTTTTAAACTTTTAACGGCATATAAATAAAAAACAGCGAGAATTGTCTCGCTGTTTTTTTCCCCGAAAGTTAAGCGTTTGCCAAACTAACATTCATAATTGTAAAGTGTACAATTATTTTTTTGCATCTGCATTTTCTTCTGATTTTGATCCCATTCTGTTAACCGTATACATTGGAGCAAATTTCACTTTAATTCCAGCAATTTTTAAGTTATCTGAAGATGATAAGCCTTCGTTTTCTACTGTATTTTTTCTAGTATCTAAAGCTTCATAAGTCAATTTAATTTCATCCCAATCTTCTCTTGAATACGAATCTTTGTTTTTTTCAACTGTAGCATAAAAGTTTTCATAAACACTTAAGATATTATCTTTGTTTACCCAATTAAACTTCATGTCATCATTAACATAACTGTCTCCAAAGAATGTTTTGTACATAGTCATTTTAGCATTGTCTGCATTCATTTTTTCATTTTCAGCGACAACTTTTACTTTATATTCTTCATATTTGGTTGATGTGTTATCAACTTTTGTTTGAAGAGCTTCTTTTTCTTTTGCTTCAGCAAGAGATGTTTCGGCGTCCATTTTCATTTTTTCGTAATCTGTCTGAATAGCTTCCCAGTTAGCAGCAGCTTCTGGTTGAGCAACATTGCTGATTGAATCTACATATTTTTCATAGGAGTCTACAGATTTTTGAGCCATTTCTTGTTTTTCGTCTTTACATGATGTAAATACTGTTGCCAATGCAACTAACCCTAATGTTAATTTTAAATTTTTCATCTTTTTAAGTTTTTAATTATTTTATAAAATTATTGTTTATTTTACCTTTGCAGTTATACAATTCTTTGAAAGAATTATATAATTACCTTTCTATAAATCAAAACCATAAGCAATTCTTAACATAATTTGCCCTAAACCATGGTCAACTGTGTTCTCTTTAATTATAGGAAAGTCTTTTAGAAATTCGTATCTAACACTTACATCAACATATTTTTTTACAAATCCAAGACTTGGAGCAAATATCATACTGTTTTTATTGTATACATCTGTAACAGATAAAGCAGCTCCAATTTCACCCATAACATAAAAAGCATTGCTAAATAGAAATGTTTTGTATCCTACTTTTATAGGGATATAGTTGAAGTTCTTTCCATCATCTTTCACATACAAATTATTTAAGCCAGTAGTGAATGTTAGGGAATAAGTTTCAGATATATTGTATTGAAGTCTAGCATCTGCTCCTAAATTAAATTCATAAGGATCATTAAATGGTAAACCTGCATTTAATCCAATTTCAAGTTTGAAATTCCTATCATATTTTTCTGTATTTTCTTGTGAATACATAGTATTTACGATAGAAAGCAAACAAATTAAGACAATATACTTTTTGATATGCTTCATAGTTTTTATTGGTTAGAATCGACTTTTTTTGAAATAAAATTAGCAACACCATATTGTACAATAAGACCTATTACTTTTTTAAATTTAGAATGTGATTTACCGACTAATAGCCTTTTTGAAATATATCCTCCAGCGATACTTAGTACAGATTGAATTAAATTTGATTTAACTTCTGTGGATTCTTTAAAATCAACTAATGTTTGGTTTAAAATATTAATTGGTTTTACGCTTTCATAGGTTAAAGCTAATTGTTGTTTTAGTTCATCAAACTGTAAGTTTCTTTGACGTTCTAGTTCAGCAATTGCAATGTCTAATTTTTTATTTTGGTTTCTATTTGTTTTCATTGTCTGATTTATTTGAATAATCTATTTTAGCTTTAGTTTTTAGCAGTTTTGCAATTACTAAATTGGTCAATGGCAATTTTATAAGTTTGTTACTATATAAAAAGAGTGCAATTGATAACACTAAATAAATTCCTGAAACAATTAAAAAACCTAGATACATTTCACCTAATAATTTACCAATATAAAAGCTTAAAGCTATATTAATAAATAAAGTAAACATTGCAACAACCATAATTAAAATTAATCTTGCAAATAATGAAGAAACTAAGTCTGCCGTTTTATCAATTGCATTAAGTCTAAAAAGTTCGATACTAGTTTCAGTATATTCTTTAGCTTTCTGATATAATTGTTCCATGTTTGTTGCAATATTGTCCATTTTAGGTATTATTTAGAAATTTCTTTTTTTGCGTTTTTTACTTCTTTTTTTCCTTCTTCTAACAGATCTTCCCCAGCACTTACTAATGAACTGTATTTTTCTGAAACGGTGTCCAAAAATTCATCAAAACTATCTTTTAAGTTGTCTTTGGCTTCATTAGTTTTTTTGGTGATTTTTTTTCTAGTTTTAGATCCTTTATCTGGAGCAAATAATATTCCTAATGCTGCACCAACAGCTACTCCGCTTAATACTCCAATTATTGTTTTACTCGTTTTCATAATGTTTATGTTTAATAGTTAATTTATATTTTTTTTCCTTTTATTAATCTTAGTAAGATTGCAATAACTGCAATTACTAATAGTATGTGAATTAAACCACCTGCACTATACACAAAGAAGCCTAAAGCCCATAAAAAAACTAAGATTAATGCTGCTATGTATAATAAATTTTGCATAATTTCTATCTTATTAAAGGTTAATAATTAGTTTAGTTTTAGTGCTAAATACACACTGATATTGCTATTTTTTCCATCAGGAAATGTGTAATTTGTTCCACCAAAATTTCTTTCTTTACCTACTGTAGATAGCCCATAATTATAACGTGCCCCAATTCCAATTGATTCAAAGTCGAAACCTAAACCAGCAGATAATCCTACATCAAATTTATTGAAGTCGTCATTGTTAAAGTTGTCTTCAAAATCGAATGTTCCACCATTAGTTTCATTTGTTACTTGTGCGTCAATTAAATAAGCAAAGTACGGACCAGCATGTATATTGAAGTTTTTAGTTACATTGATTTTTAATAAGACAGGTACTTCTATGTAGTTTAATTTAAATTTTGCCGTTCCAGTTGCTAAAGCATTGTCATAAACTAATTCTGACCCTTTTCTACTATATAAAAATTCAGGTTGAATAGATAAGAAACTTGTTACTGGAATCGTTGCGTAAAAACCTAAATTAAAACTGGTTAACACATTGTTGTCATCTACATCTTCTGTGTACATGTTTGAAAAATTAACACCTCCTTTTACACCAATTTGTGCGTTTGAAGAATCATTTGTTTGAGCTTGTACATTTGTGAATGCTGCTCCAAAACAAAAGATAAGAGCCGAAAATAGTTGAATTCTGTTTTTCATAGTAATTAGTTTTTTGTTATTTTTTTTATAATCTTTTCGATTTCTACATTACAAAGATGCGACAGGTTTGATACTTTTTCGTTATAAGATATTTTCGAATTTTTATAGAATTTCCATTGTGCATTCAAGAATTAATCATAAAAAAACTCCTCTTGTTTATAGAGGAGCTTTAAGTATGTTTTTAATCTAATTATTATCTTTATTCCTTATTCATTGATTTTTTTTTAATCGTTTGCAATTCTTTGTCTAATTTTTTAATGTTCTTTTCTTCTGAAACCACTTCTACAGAGTGAATAAAATCTGCAAATTTAGAAGGAGAAATAGGGTTTGAAAATTTAACAGCATAGCTTTTTGCAAACTCTGCTCCAAAATATAATATTACAGAAGAGTAATAAACCCATACCATTAATACAACAAATGAACCAGCAGTTCCATAAACATCTTGTAAGTTTGAATTTGCTATATAAAAGGAAATCAAAAATTTTCCAATCATAAATAAAATAGCGGTGGCAAAAGAAGCTAATCTAACTTGTCTCCATTTTATTTCTGCATCTGGCAAGATTGTAAAAATAGCGCCAAATAATAAAGATATTATACTAAACGTAATTATGTTGTTGGCTATGTAAACAATATAAATTGATGAATCTGAAAATTGAGAAAAAAACCGATCACTTAAAGTATCCATTATTGTAGATAAGCCTAAAGAAACTAAAAGGATAAACCCAAAACTTCCGATTACACCAAAGGATAATAAACGAGCTCTTAAAAACAACCAAAAACCAGACCGTTTCTTAGGTTTAATTCCCCAAATGGTATTTATTGAATCTTGAATTTCTGCGAAAACTGATGTGGCTCCAATTAATAAAGTAGCTACACCAATAATTCCGGCAAAGGTTCCTTCGTTTGATAAAGCTAAATTTTCTATTATGTTCTGAATTTGATTGGCACTTGATGATCCAACAAAGTTTTGTATTTGATTATATATTGTTCCTTCCACAGCTTTTCTACCTAGAAAAACATCTGACAAGAATAAAATTACTAAAAGTAAAGGGCCAAGGGAAAACATCGTAGTATATGCCAAAGCAGCACTCATTTTTAAAACTTTATGTTCTAAAAAACCGCTAAAAGTATTTTTTAGTACTTTAACTAATGCAAGCAAATATTCTTTAAAGGAATTCATGTTTTATAGTTCTAGTAATTGTTCTAGAGAATCATTATTGTCTATTAAAACTTCTTTTGATTTGTAGGCGAAAGATTTGAATTGCACGTCTTGTGAAATTTTTTCAATAGAATCTAATAATTTTATTTGATTATTAATTTCTTTTTCAAGTAATGAGATTATGTAGTAACTTGAATTTATTCCCTTTAAGAAATTTTCATTTAGATTTAAATCAAAGATTGGTTCAGGAATTATAATTAAATTTTCATTTGTAATTTTTTTTAACTCAGATTCAATTTTTTGATGATCTTTTTTGATTTTTAAAATTACTAGTGACTCCTTTAATTCTCTAGAATTATTAAAAGCAATTGAAGCAATATCAATTATCTTCTTATTATTTTCATTTAAGACAGCTACAGAACTAAAATTGATTTCTGATTCAACAGCTACATTTTCTTTATTAAATACACCATCGCTATAAGTTTCTTCTTTTTTATCCTTACAAGATAAAAATAGAATTAATATAAAAGCAATAGCATACGTAGCCGTTTTTAAATTTGGGTACTTTAACATAGTGTAATTTTATTACAAAAGTCAGAAAAAATACTTCAAATAAGTTATTGAATTTAAATAGAGAGTTATATAATTCCCATGTTTGTTGATGAATTATATTGTGCTATTCTAATGATTTTACTGGGAAATAAATAGTAAAAGTAGCACCTTCACCTAATTTACTTGACGCAAATATTTGACCATCATGAGTTTCTACAATTTTTTTACAAATGGCTAGACCAACACCCGTTCCTTGGTATTCTGTTTTTCCATGAAGGCGATTAAATAATAAAAATATTTTGTCAGCATTTTCTTGATCAAACCCAATTCCATTATCTGAAAATTCAATTTTGTAATACTTTTTATTGGTTATATCTTTTAATCTGGATTCATTTTTAGCGTCAACTTCAGTAAGTTCAATATTAATAATAGGTTGAACATTTTCTTTAGCATATTTTAAAGAGTTGCTCAATAAATTTGTAAAAAGTTGTTGTATTTGAAAGCTTATACCATTTATTTTAGGTAATTTACTGTGGTTGATAAGTGCTTTTTTATCTTCAATATATTGCGATAACTCTAAAAGACTATTGTTTAACTCTTCATTTAAATCTGTTTTTTCAAATATTTTTTCAGTTCTGTTTGTTCTTGAATATTGTAATAAATCATTTATTAATACTCGCATTCGGTCAGATGCTTTTTCAATTCTGGTTAAATATTCTTTTCCAAAATCAGATAAATTTTCTTTTTCTTTATCATTTATTCTAGAGATAAATGTCTGAATTTTTCTTAAAGGTTCTTGTAAATCGTGACTGGCAACATGGTTAAATTCACTTAACTCTTTAATGTTTTGTTCTAGTTCTCTGTTACGTATTTTTAGTTGCTCACTTTTAATATAATCTTCTGTTACATCTTGAGTTGTACCAATCATACTAGCTATTCCGCTTAAATCTTTAAAGGATTTTGCAATGGTTTTAAAGTGTCTAATTTCTCCATCAGATCTGATGATTCTGTAATCCATTGTTGGAATTTGCTTTGTTTTCATAGCACTTTCATTAGCATCAATTACGATTTGTCTATCATCTGGATGAACAAATTCTAATAATCTGTCTATTGATGAATTAAAAGATTGAGGTTCACATCCCAATAATCTAAATTTGTTATCGGAATATTTAAATTCAAGTGTATCATAGTTTAAAACCCAGCTTCCATATTGACCTAATATTTCAGCTTGTCTGCTTGATTCATCAAATATTTTTAGTTCTTTATTTACTTTAATTAAATCTTCATTACTGCTTTTTAATAATTCGCTTTTATTATGTTCTTCGGTTATATCTTCCGTTACACCTAAAACTGTTTTGTTTCCTAATTTGTCTACAAAAAGTTTTCCAGTAGCTCTTAGCAATCTTGTTTTGCCATCAGTTCTGTTAATCCTAAAATAAGAATAGGGAAGTTCTTCATTATCCAATATTTTTTGCATTATTACATAAACGGCTTCAATGTCTTCAGGATGAACAAATTTTAAAAAATTGTCATTACTTGCTTCAAATGATTGAGGTTCAACTCCTAAAATTCTATATAAATTGTCGGAATAAATTAAATTCCATTCCCAAGTTCCAAAATGAGAAAGAATTTCTGCCTGATAACTTAAAAATTGAGATTTATTTAATTTGGTGTTTGCTGCTTGTAATTTATCAACATCTTTAGTTATTTGGTTATAAGTAAATATTAAAAGAATTAAAGTGATAAATAAAATACCTAAGGTAAGAATTGGCGTTAAATAAATCTGATCATTATATTCAGAATTTCTTTTTTTGAGATGAGTTTCTTCCAAATCAACCATTTCATTTAATTTGTCTCTAATGTCAACTAACAATTTACTGCTTTCTCTAAAGTTTTTTTTGAAATTAGAATTCCTAGCAATATCAACTCTTCTGTTTTGCTCTGAATACGTTTTCATGTATTCATATCTTTTGTTGACTATTTTAAAAAGATCTTGAAGGTTGTCTTGTTGTCGAGGATTATCATTTGTCAATTTTTTTAGTTTCAAAAAAGTAGTATTTACATTTTTTGTTGCTGTTTTATAAGGTTCTAAGTAAAGCGTGTCTTTTGAAATTAAATATCCTCTCATACTATTTTCCGAATCTTTTATATAAGAAAATAGATGTTCTAACTCTAAATTGACTTCATAAGTATGCATCAATAATTTTGAAGAGTCTGATATATTATTGATGTGTTTAAATGTAATAGCTCCAATAAAAAGAATTACAAATAAACTTATTGTAAAGATAATTTTATGAAATATTGAGGATTTATGTTTAATATCTTTTAGTGGCATTATAGTCTAAGTAAAAAATTATCTTTATTTAATCCGCTTGTGTGATATTGCCAATTTATTGTAACTACATCTGATAATATTTTTTTTAAATCGTTAAAATTACTTGGCTTTTTAATGTAAATATTAGCACCTAACACAAAAGTGTTTTCAACGTCTGCCTCTGAAGATGAAGTAGAGTAAATGGCAACCGCTATGTCTTTAAACCTATCATTAAGTTTGATTTCTTTTAAACATTCAATTCCATTTAGTATAGGCATATTTAAATCTAAAAAAATAATATTAGGCAAGACCGTTTCTGGATGATCTAAAAAATTAATTAGTTCACGACCATTTTTAACCGTGTTTACTACAGTATTGATTTTTAATTCATCAAAAGCATCAGTGAAAAACAATCTGTCATCTTCATCATCATCTGCTAAAGTAATTAGTATATAATCTTCTTGCATATTTTTTTAGTTTATGTTTTTTGTTGCATTTTCTCTTCGTTTCTTTATAATTCTTTGAAAGGCTGAAGGTGTTATTCCGGTTGTATTTTTAAACTGTGAACTTAAATGCGCAACACTAGAATAATTCAATTTAAAAGAAATTTCGGTTAAAGATAACTGATTGCTAATTATTAGTTGTTTAGTAAGTTCAATCTTTTGCATGATAATAAAGTTTTCGATAGAAGTATAAGTTACTTCAGAAAACAGATTGGATAAATAACCATAACTATGACCTAGTTTTTCAGCGATGTAAACCGAACTTTTTACGTTAATGTTACTATCTTCATTAAAAACCATATCGACAATTGTGTCTTTAATTTTTTGGATTAAGATTGATTTTTGATTTTCAACTATTTCTATCCCATATGGACTCAATGAATCGTTAAATGCTTCAAATCGATCATTAGATAATTTTTCTAAAAATTCGATTTCTCCAAAACCTAAAACCTTATGTTTTATTTGATGTTCCTCTAGTTTCTCTTCGAGAACCTTTTTACAAATTGAGTTAAAATCAAATTTTATAAATACTTTCATAGCTAATTCTTTATTTCGTAAATTTATTAAAATTAATGGTATTTTATTTATTTATTTTCAATTCTTTCATAAGAAACAGTTGTTGTTGGTAAATTAAAACCACT
>NZ_CAXBFR010000059.1:0-16597 GCF_963975005.1 uncultured Flavobacterium sp. | reverse complement strand
GCTTCCGATATTGTAGCACGTTACAAACGTCACAAAAGATTTAATGTATTGCATCCACAAGGCTATGATTCATTTGGTTTGCCTGCTGAACAATATGCGATTCAAACCGGACAACATCCAGATAAAACTACGAAAGAAAATATTACTCGTTATAGAGAACAATTAGATAAAATTGGATTTTCATTTGATTGGAGCAGAGAAGTTCGTACTTCAAATGCGGATTATTACAAACATACACAATGGATTTTTATTCAATTATTTGAATCTTGGTACAATAATGATTCCAATAAAGCAGAAAGTATTTGCACCTTAATTCAAGAATTTGAAAAGAATGGAAATGCCAATGTAAATGCAGTTTGTGATGATAATATTGCTTCTTTTTCGTCAAGCGAATGGAAAGCGTTTTCATCAGAGGAACAACAAAAAATACTTTTACAATACAGATTAACGTATTTAGCAGAAACTGAAGTAAACTGGTGTCCAGGATTAGGAACGGTTTTAGCCAATGACGAAATCGTAAACGGAGTTTCAGAACGTGGTGGACATCCTGTAATTCGTAAAAAAATGACCCAATGGTCCATGCGAATTTCAGCTTACGCAGAACGATTATTGCAAGGTTTAAAAGAAATCGATTGGACAGAATCTCTAAAAGAATCTCAAAGAAACTGGATTGGAAAATCAGTTGGAGCAACAGTAGAATTTAGAATTCAGAATTCAGAATTTAGAATTTCAGTATTTACGACAAGGCCTGAAACAATTTTCGGAGTGACATTTATGACATTGGCTCCAGAACACGATTTGGTAGCTAAAATCACAACTCCTGAACAAAAAGAAGCTGTTGAATCTTATGTTTATGCAACTGCAAAACGTTCCGAAAGAGAAAGAATGGCTGATGTAAAAACTATTTCTGGAGTTTTCACAGGTGCTTATGCTGAACATCCTTTTACAAAAGAACCCGTTCCAGTTTGGATTGGAGATTACGTTTTAGCAGGTTACGGAACGGGTGCTGTTATGGCAGTTCCTTGTGGTGATGAACGTGATTATGCTTTCGCGAATTTCTTCAAAGGAACTAACGGAATGTCTGAAATCAAAAACATTTTCGACCAAGACATTTCGGAAGAGGCTTTTGGAGCAAAAGAAGGTTTCAAATTAGTAGATTCTGATTTTTTAAACGGTTTAGGGTACAAAGAAGGAACAAAAAAAGCGATTGAAGCTTTAGAAAATATAAAACAAGGTAACGGAAAAACAAATTATCGTTTGCGTGATGCTGTTTTTTCGAGACAAAGATATTGGGGTGAACCTTTTCCTGTTTATTATGTGAACGGTTTACCACAAATGATTGATAAAAAACATTTGCCAATTGCTTTACCAGAAGTAGAAAAATATTTACCAACAGAAGATGGACAACCACCTTTAGGGAACGCAACGGTTTGGGCTTGGGATAGTGTTCAGTGTTCAGTAGTTAGTAATCAGTTAATAGATAACGAAACTATTTTTCCATTAGAATTAAATACAATGCCTGGTTGGGCTGGTTCATCTTGGTATTGGATGCGTTATATGGACGCACACAATGAAGAAGATTTTGCAAGCAAAGAAGCGTTAGATTATTGGCAAAATGTATATTTATACATCGGTGGAAGCGAACATGCAACAGGACATTTATTATACGCTCGTTTTTGGAATAAATTCTTGAAAGATAGAGGTTTCGCACCCACAGAAGAACCCTTTAAAAAATTAATCAATCAAGGAATGATTTTGGGAATGAGTACGATTATTTATCGTATTTCAGGAACTAATAAATATGTATCAAAGAATTTGAAATCTGATTATGAAGTTGATGAAATAAGAGTTGATGTAAACATTGTTAATGCTTCTGATGAAATTGATTTAGTTAAATTAAGAAATTGGCTTCCAGAATTTAATGATGCTGAATTCATAACTGAAAATGAAAAGTATATTGTTGGTCGTGAAGTGGAAAAAATGTCAAAAAGATGGTATAACGTAGTTAACCCTGATGATATTTGCGTTGAATATGGAGCAGATACCTTACGTTTGTATGAAATGTTCCTTGGTCCATTAGAACAAGCAAAACCATGGAATACTGCTGGAATTACTGGTGTTTTCGGTTTCCTTAAAAAACTATGGCGTTTGTATTTTGACGATAATGGTTCAATTGTAACCAATGACGAACCAACAGCAGAAATGTACAAATCGTTACACAAAACCATCAAAAAAGTTACAGAAGATATCGAGAATTTCTCATTCAATACTTCGGTTTCCCAATTCATGATTTGTGTGAATGAATTAGCGACTTTAAAATGCCATCATAGAGCAATCTTAGAACCATTAGCAATCGTAATTTCTCCGTATGCACCTCACATTGCAGAAGAATTATGGTTTAGATTACAAGATTCGAAGATTGAAGAATTGAAAGATTATAAAGGAATTTCAGAACAACCATTTCCAATATTTGACCCAAAATATTTAGTAGAATCTGAAAAAGAATATCCAGTTTCTTTCAATGGGAAAATGCGCTTCACCATGAAATTGCCTTTAGATTTAACTCCAGCTCAAATAGAAGAAATTGTAATGGCTGATGAAAGAACTATTACTCAATTAGCTGGAAATACTCCTAAAAAAGTGATTATTATTCCAGGAAAAATTATTAATTTGGTTGGATAAATATGGAATTAGAAAAAGAAAATAAGACTAAAAACGTAAAGTTTTATACTAACAAAACTATTGGATTTGCCACTTTTCTAGGTGGTCCATTAGCCGCTGGTTATTTAATCAGAGAAAATTATCTTTCATTAAACAAGCCAGATGAAGGTAAAAATGCATTGATAATTGGCTTTGTTGTTACAGTTTTAATGTTTGCAGGACTTTTTATGATTCCTGAGAATATTATTGATAAAGTTCCTTCACAAATTTTACCAATAATCTACACTGCTATTATTTATTATATTGTTGACAATAAACAAGGTGAAGTTTTAAAATTACATGAAGAAAATGGCAATAGTTTTTATTCAGGTTGGAAAGCTGCAGGAATTGGATTTATTAGTTTGCTTATTATTTGTGCTTTTATTTTTGGAAGTGTTTATTTTACTTCAAATGATGAGAATTTAGAATTGTATGATTCAAAAATGGAAGCTTTTTCTGTAAATGAAAATGAATCTTTGAAATTTTACAATCATTTAGAAACAGAAACAAGTTTTTCTCTTTTAAAAGAACTAGATGAAGTTGTAATTCCAAAATGGGAAGAAAATATTAAGATAATTGATGATGCTTCTAAAATTTCAGATTTACCTGATGAAGTAAAAACAATTAATATAAAATTGAAAAAATATTCACAATTAAGAATAAAAGCTTTTAATCTTTTTAAAAAATCAATCCAAGAGGATACTGATGTTTATGCAAATGAAATAAAAAATATTCATACTGAAATTGACATTCAATTAAACACTCTAGGAAATTAAATCCAAATAATAAAAGACTAAATCCCAATTACTGTTTCACCTTTAAGTAGTGAAATAGTAATTGGGATTTTTTTGTTATAAATTTATAATACTTTGATTTCACTTGTTAAATGTGGTTTTTAAACAATAAAAACAATTTAAATAGATAAAAACTTAATTTTTACACAATAAAATCAGCTTTTTTGCTTTACTACATATAGACTAAATTGAAAATTGACTTCTAATTTTTAATTTCACTAAAATTTAATAATTCCAAATCTAAAAATCATGATAAAATTAACCCGAAAAACAATTCTTATACTCTTTGTTTTTTTAGTCAATTTAGGAACACTAAAGGCACAAGAAAAAAGTAAAAAACTGACAAATGATTTAAGTGCTTTAATTAATAGTTCAAATGATTTTAAGGAATATAAAGTTGTCAAAAAAGCAACTATTATTAATTTTCAAGCTTCGTTAAATAGTTATATTAAACAAGAGCAAAGCATTCAAATGAATCTTGAAAATGAAATAAAAGCTAATGAAGAAGTAATAAAGGCTTTGGGAAAAGAAATGAAAACTTTTAAAACAGCAAATGAACAATTAATGAGTGATAAAGCTACTATTGGCTTTTTAGGATTTCCGGTAAATAAATCAAATTATTCTGCTATTATGTGGACTTTGTTCTTAGTAACTTTAGCAATAGCTGTAATTTTATTTTTAAGTTTTAAGAAAGCTAATAAAGTTACTAAAAGCTCAAAAACAGCATTAGCAGAATTAGAAGAGGAACATCAATCTTACAGAGGAGTTTGTGTTGAACGTGAACAAAATTTGAGGAGACAACTTTTCGATGAGGTAAAAAAAATGAAAGATCTTAAAAATGTATCTTGACTTTTAAAGACAAGAGTAGTGAACTTATTAATTTTACTATTATATTTATAATATTAAATTCTCATTAAAGGATATAATCATAAAATATATTTATATGAAAAAAGCAATTGTGTTTTTATTTTTAGTTTCAAGTAGTCTTATTATTGCTCAGTCTTCTGAAGATAAACGAAATAAAAAAGATGATATTGACTTTTATTTCGGAATTGGCGCTCAAGTTCAAAGTAAATATGATTTAAACGACAAACTAAAAGCAGCCAATTTACCAGAATTAAAACAAACAATGCCAGAACTTCAAGTAGGTATGAATGTTTTTGGCAATAAAATCTCTGGTGATGCTGAATTTGGATTCTTATTTTCAAAAAATGATAAAGGTGATTCAGAGAATCAAAACATTGGAGTTACCTCAAGATTAAGAGTGCATTACAACTTCATAAACAAAGAAAAAATGGCTTTTACTGGAGGTTTAAATGTTTCATCAACAACTTCTGAAGTGGATATTTACAATAAGAATAACGTTATTGATTTAAATGATTTAGAACCTTTGAATAACAGTGGTCATGTTTCATTAAAAAATCAAGTCTTTTTTGTTGGTCCATCTCTTTCATTATACTTATTTAAAAACAAATCAACCAAAATTAGAGCTAATCTAGGATATGAATTTGCATTCACAAATGGAAAATGGAAATCAGATTTTGCCTCAGTTGAAAACACTGTTAAAGAAAATGGAAATAACAGATTTGTTTTTGGAATAAGTTTTCTGTAAAAAAAATAATTCGTAAATTTTATACTTTATAATGTTGACCCCTAATTTTTTAGGGGTCTTTTTTTGTTATTTAATAAAAATAAACAGCTTACCCTTAATTTTTTGATATATTTTATTTAAAATAACGATTTTTGAAAGACAAAATCATAAAATCATGAAAATCGGAGTTCCAAAGGAAATTAAAAATAATGAAAGCAGAGTTGGAATGACTCCTGCTGGTGTTTATGAGTTAACTAAAAATGGTCACATTGTATTTATTCAATCAAAGGCAGGTGAAGGAAGTGGTTTTTTCGATGAAGATTATAGTAAAGTGGGTGGAATAATCCTCAAAACAATCGATGAGGTTTATCAAATTAGTGAAATGATTGTAAAAGTAAAAGAACCTATTGAAGAGGAATATAACCTCATTCAGCCTAATCAAATCATATTTGCTTATTTTCATTTTGCTTCAAGTGAACCTTTAACTTTTGCTATGTTAAAAAGTGATGCTGTTTGCATTGCTTATGAAACCGTCGAAGATTCAGACGGAAGCTTACCTTTGTTAACTCCAATGTCAGAAGTAGCCGGAAGAATGGCTATTCAGCAAGGAGCTAAATACTTAGAAAAACCAATTAAAGGTAGAGGTGTTTTGTTAGGAGGCGTTCCAGGTGTTGCTCCAGGTAAAGTTTTGATATTAGGAGCAGGAGTTGTCGGAGTTCAAGCGGCAAAAATGGCAGCTGGCTTAGGGGCACATGTAACGATTTTAGACACCAATATGAAAAGATTGCGTTATGTAAATGATGTTATGCCACCTCATGTTATAACCGAATTTTCTAGTGAATATAATATTAGAAAACACATTAAAGATCATGACTTGATTATTGGTGGTGTTCTAATAAAAGGAGCAAAAGCACCAAAATTAATTACAAGAGAAATGCTTAAAGAAATGCGTCCAGGAACTGTATTAGTTGATGTTGCCGTAGATCAAGGAGGTTGTTTTGAAACATCAAAACCTACAACACATGAAAACCCTACTTATATAATTGATGATGTTGTACATTATTGTGTAGCCAATATGCCTGGAGCTGTTCCTTATACTTCAACTATAGCTTTAACAAACGTGACACTTCCTTATATATTAATGTTAGCAAAATTTGGATGGGAAGAAGCTTGCGAAAAATCTCCTTCATTAGCTAAAGGATTAAATATTGTAAACGGTAAATGTTATTATGACGAAATTATTGAAGCTTTTGAATGGAAAGATAAAGTTAAAGCTAAATAATTATAAACGCTAGATAGGAATTATAGTTTTAAGTCCAAATTTAAATGAGTTTGGGCTTTTTTATTTGCACGTATAATAATTTTAAGTCAAAATGTCATTTATAAAAATTGGAATACAATTTGATATTTAATTTGTAACTTTAATTTTTAAAATAAGTAAGATATGAATTTTGGATATTTAATATTAATTGGAATAATTTCGCTTTTCAGTTGGTTAGTGAGTTCAAAGCTTAAAAGTAAATTTGAATTTTATTCAAAAGTGCAATTAAGAAATGGAATGTCTGGTAAAGAAATAGCTGAAAAAATGTTAGCTGATAATGGAATAAGAGATGTGAAAGTTATATCTGCTGCCGGAAGACTTACAGATCATTATAACCCATCTGATAAAACTGTTAATTTGTCTGAAGCTGTTTATAATCAAAGAAATGCTGCAGCTGCAGCTGTTGCTGCTCACGAATGTGGTCATGCAGTGCAACATGCTCAAGCTTACAGTTGGTTGACTATGCGATCTAAAATGGTTCCATTGATAAGTATTTCTTCTAAACTATCGCAATGGGTAGTTATTGGAGGTTTAATTTTAATGGCTGTTAACAGTTTCGGAATTTATGTAGCGACTGCTGGTTTGGTTTTAATGGCTATTGCAACAGCATTTAGTTTTGTGACTTTGCCAGTAGAATATGATGCAAGTAATAGAGCGTTAGCTTGGCTGAAAAACAAAAATATGTTGACTCAACAAGAATATGCTGGTGCAGAGGACGCTTTAAAATGGGCTGCTAGAACATATCTAGTTGCTGCTTTAGGTGCATTAGCGTCTTTATTATATTGGGCTTTTCAAGTTTTAGGTAGAAGAGATTAATTCTAGGGGAATAGTCCTAAATAATAGATACAGATTATTAAATAAAAAACCGTCTTGTTTTAATTAACTTGACGGTTTTTAAATATTTTTTAACTCATAATTGAATCTGTCTCTCAATTTGTTGGTCTAAGGAAATAAATGTTTCTGTTCTAGAAACACCTTCAATGGTTTGAATTTTTTTATTTAGCATTTGCATCAAATGTTCATTATCTCTACAAATAATTTTAATAAGAACACTCCAGTTTCCTGTGGTGTAATGACATTCTAATACTTCTGGTATTTTTTTTAATTCACGAACTGCATCACTATTATTTGCGGCTTTTTCAAGATAAATGCCGACAAAAGCAACAGTTGTATAACCCAAGACTTTGTTATTGACAATGAATTTTGAACCAACAATTACGCCAGCTTGTTCTAGTTTCTTCAAACGTTGATGAATGGCTGCGCCAGAAATTCCAACTTTTTTGGCAATTTGAAGAATCGGTTTTCTAGCATCTTCCATCAAATCACGAAGGATTTCTTTATCGATTCCGTCTATTTCAATTTGTAAGTGATTTACCTTCATAAGGTTTTAATTATAAAGTAAAAATACGAATTTGGTTGAAATAAAACTAAAAAACCATCCAATTATTTAATTGGATGGTTTTTATATTTAGTAAATTGTCTTTTATATTTTTATGTTTAAAGGATTATAGCCTAAATAAGGGACTTCCATTTCTTTGAAATTTACACCATAATCTTCAAGTTCTTTTAAAATTGGTAAATAAATTTCTTTAGTGATTGGAATTTGTACACCGTAAGTAGTAATTTCTTTGTTCAGAATTTTTAAAGTTGCAATTGCAACAGGTAATCCCACAGTTTTTGCCATTGAAGTATAGGTTTGATCATCGCCAAGACAAACCATTGTTGCGTCTATCTGATGTTTTTCACCATTTAATTCGTAACCAAATTTATGATACATTACAATCATGTCTTTGTCTTCAGGTTCTAAAGTCCATTGTTCGGTCAATATTTTTTCTAAAATTTGAGCTGGAGTTGCATTTTTAAGTTCAATTTTTTTCTCGCTGTTAAAAATATCTAGTTCAACTAATTTATCCCAAATGATATCATCTTGTTCAATTTTTTGAATGTAACGTAGTTTAATTTCAACTGTATCTGTTGGATGGTAAGGTAAAAATGAATTAGTAAAATCTCTATAACTCATGTTTTCCGAATTTTCCATTGTATAAGAATCATCAGTCATTCCAAGTTGAACTAAAACATCCCAAGCACGAGAATAACCAACTCTTCGCATTGTTCCTCTATAAACAGTTAAAGCATTGTCTAAACCATAAACGCTTCTGTATTTTAGAGAATCTCTGTTGGCATAAGCTTCAAATCTTCCAAAACCTTCAACTTCTAAAAACTCTGTTCTTCTAAATAATTTGTTGTAAGGAATGTATTTGTAAGTACCTTCTTGTATAAATTTAGCTACACCACCTTGTCCGGCTAAAACTACATTTCTAGGATTCCAAGTGAATTTATAATTCCATAAATTGGTGTCAGATTCAGGTGCAACTAAGCCACCACAAAAAGATTCAAACAAAATGATTTTTCCTCCTTTTGCTCTAATTTCATCCAAAACTTTCATGGCACTCATATGGTCAATTCCTGGATCAAGCCCAATTTCGTTCATGAAAACCAAATTATTTTTTTTAGCATCCTCATCCAGCTCTTGCATTGCTGGACTAATATAAGAAGCTGTGACTAAATGTTTTTTATGAGAAATACAATCTTTGGCTATCTCAATATGCAAATGAGCTGGCAACATAGAAATAACGATATCTGCTTTTTTAATAGCATTATTTCTGTCTATTTCATTAAATATATCAATTGCAATTGGTGTTGCGTTTTTGTGATTATTAGTCTTTTTTTTAGCCAAATCAATGTTTAAATCAGCAATTGTTAAATGTAAATTTTCAGTTTCTGATTTGTCTAAAAGGTACTTTATTAAGGAAGATGCTGATTTTCCAGCACCAAAAAGTAATATGTTTCTCATTGTGATTGTTATAATTATCACACAAAACTACATAAATGTTATACTTTTTAAAAGAAATTTATGATTTATATCATACTTAGGAAGGCTTTGATTTTATATCTTTGTGAAAACAAAATAACATATGTCGCAAAAGATAATGCTTACCGCTCTGATTTTAGGAGCTTTGGCTATAGTTTTAGGAGCATTTGGAGCTCATGGATTAAAAAAGTTTTTAGTCATAGATCAGTTAAATTCTTTTGAAGTTGGAGTTCGATATCAAATGTATCATGCTTTATTTTTGTTATTTGTTGCTCAAGCAAATTTCATCACAGATAAGCAGAAAATGATTGTTTTCTTGTTGACATTGATTGGAATAGTGCTATTTAGTGGTTCAATTTATTTATTAGCCACTTCGACTATTACAAATATTAAAGCAAAATTTATTGGACCTTTAACTCCGATAGGAGGTTTGCTGTTAATATCTTCATGGATTTACCTGTTTTATTGCATTATTACTAAAAAATAGTTTTAAAACACGATATATAAAATAATATTTTTAATTTTGCATTCTCAACTAGAAGCAACATAACTAAATTTTTATGAATTTAAACACTCAATTTACGAAAACGATTTCGTTAGAAAAATACGGTATTAATAATGTAAATGAAATAGTTTATAATCCATCATATGAGCAATTGTATAATGATGAATTAAATACCAACTTAAAAGGATTTGAAAAGGGACAGCTAACTGAACTCGGAGCTGTTAATGTAATGACAGGTGAATTTACTGGTCGTTCCCCAAAAGACAAGTATATTGTAAAAGACAATGTTACTAAAGACACAATTTGGTGGACATCAGACAAGGCAACAAATGACAACAAAGGTATTTCTCAAGATACTTGGAATGCATTAAAAGAAAATACAGCAAAACAATTATCGGGAAAGAAATTATATGTAGTTGATGCTTTTTGTGGAGCAAATGAAAATACAAGATTAAAAGTTCGTTTCATCATGGAAGTAGCATGGCAAGCGCATTTTGTAAAAAATATGTTTATTAGACCTACAGATGCAGAACTTGAAAATTATGGTGAACCTGATTTCGTAGTAATGAATGGTTCTAAAACTTTATTTAAGGACTATGCAACGCACGGATTAAATTCAGAAGTATATGTAGCTTTTAACCTTACCGAAAAAATTCAATTAATTGGAGGAACTTGGTATGGAGGTGAAATGAAAAAAGGATTGTTCTCTATGATGAACTATTACTTGCCATTACAAGGAATTGCTTCGATGCACTGTTCTGCAAATAAAGGTAAAGATGGTGATGTAGCTGTTTTCTTTGGTTTATCAGGAACAGGAAAAACAACCTTATCAACAGATCCGAAACGTGAATTAATTGGAGATGACGAACACGGTTGGGATAATGAAGGTGTTTTTAATTTTGAAGGAGGTTGTTATGCAAAAACAATTGATTTAAGTAAAGAAAACGAGCCTGATATTTATGGTGCTATTAAACGAGATGCGTTATTAGAAAATGTTACAGTAGATGCTAATGGTAAAATTGATTTTAGCGATGGTTCTGTAACTCAAAACACAAGAGTTTCGTATCCTATTAATCATATTCAAAATATTGTTAAGCCAGTTTCAAAAGCTGGACATGCTACAAAAGTAATTTTCTTAACAGCAGATGCTTTTGGAGTAATGCCACCAGTTTCAAAATTAACACCAGAACAAACAAAATATTATTTCTTATCTGGATTTACGGCTAAATTAGCAGGAACAGAAAGAGGGGTAACAGAACCACAACCAACTTTTTCAGCTTGTTTTGGAAAAGCCTTCTTGTCGCTTCACCCAACAAAATATGGAGAAGAATTAGTTAAGAAAATGGAGCAAAATAATGCTACAGCTTATATGGTTAACACAGGCTGGAATGGAACAGGAAAACGTATTTCAATAAAGGACACTAGAGCAATTATTGATGCTATATTAGATGGTTCTATCGAAAAAGCAGAAACTAAAATGATTCCTGTCTTTAATTTTGAAGTACCAACAGCATTATACAATGTTGATGCTACAATTTTAGATCCAAGAGACACTTATGAAGATGGAGCTGTTTGGACAAACAAAGCAACAGATTTAGCAAAACGTTTTATTGCTAATTTTGAGCAATACACAGACAATGAAGAAGGTGAAAACCTTGTTAATGCTGGTCCAAAAGTATAGACTATAAGAGTATAAAACAAAAAAGCCTTTCAATTGAAAGGCTTTTTTTATGGGATTAAATGAAGATTATTTACCTTTATTTACTTCAGTAATATATTTTTCAAGAGCACCAGTCATAGAAGGTGTTTCTGGGGAAGGTGCAAAGATATCTACACGTAGACCACAATCAAGAGCTTCTTTTTTAGTTGTAACTCCAAAAACAGCAATACGGGTGTCATTTTGTTTAAAGTCAGGGAAATTCTTGAGTAAAGACTGAATTCCAATTGGACTAAAAAAGGCTAAAACATCATAATAGACATCTTTTAAATCGGACAAATCACTCATTACTGTTTTGTAAAAAACGCCAAGTGTCCAATCTAGCTTCATATTATCTAAAAACTGAGGCACATCTTCATTCAAATTGTCTGGAGCAGGTAACAAAAACTTTTCGTCTTTGTATTTTTTAAATATTGGAGTCAAGTCCGAAAAATCTTTTTGACCAACATAAATTTTACGCTTCCTGTAAACCACATATTTTTGTAAATAAACAGCTATCGCTTCAGATTGACAAACGTATTTTAAGTCTTCGGGCACTTTGTAACGCATTTCGTCAGCTATTCTGAAAAAATGATCAATTGCATTTCTACTAGTTAAAATAATTGCAGTATAGTTGTTTAAATCTATTTTCTGTTGTCTTACATCTTTAGCAGATACACTTTCAACGTGAATAAATGTTCTAAAATCTATTTTTACTTTCAACTTTTGTTGAAGGTCAAAATATGGTGAATTTTCTACTTTAGGTTCTGGTTGAGAAACTAAAATCGTTTTAACTTTTAAGTTTGACATATTCAATCTTATCTATTTTTTTGTAAACCAATGATATAGTAAATAATAAGGTCCTATTTCAAGGGTGCAAAGATACAAAATAAAATAAAATATTTTGCTTAGAATCTGTTTTTGATATGTAATTATAGATAAAAAATAAAAGTAAATCATACCAACCCCTATGATTGCTAGGAATGTTGAGATTATTCCTACGCTTAAAAAGTTATTATAATAAAGTAAAATTACAATAGGAAGAAAAATAAGCCCAATATATGTTCTATAGGTTACTTTTTTAAGATTAAAAACCTCTAAAAAATCGTCTATATCAAAAATTGTGGCCACTATTTTTTCAATATAAAATTTTATTAAAATGGAAACAAATAAAGTTGTAAATATTTGAATGAAGGTTATCCAATTGGCTTTAGTTGTATAATCGAAATAACTAAGTATTATCTGAATCAAAAAGGAAAACGAAATTAATTGAATAAAAAACATCGATATTGTAAAAGCACTATATAAATTTGAAGTGTCTTTGTAGGTTGAAGTATATTTTTTGGAAAAAGGCAATCTCAAAAACTCATTAAATTGTACTTCAAAAAGATACTTTATAATTGCAATAACAACAAAGCAAAGCAAAAACAGGAGAGTTGCCCAATCTTTGTTTTCAATTATTCGTTGTTCTAATTGTAGATCTATCATATCGAGTGTAAAATTACAAAATTAACTTGATTTGAATTATTATAATTTTATTAATAAACAATATATTTAAAAAGGTTTACTTTTGTAGAAATTTATTGACTAAATGGACAAAAGGATTGTCATAATTCCAACATACAACGAAATAGAGAATATCGAAAGCATTATAAATGCAGTCTTTTTTCTTGAAAAAACATTTGATGTCCTTATCGTTGATGACAATTCTCCCGACGGGACTGCAATTAAAGTTAAAGAATTACAAGTTCAATTTCCTGAAAGACTTTTTATTGAAGTTAGAGCAAAAAAATCTGGATTAGGAACTGCTTATGTTCATGGTTTTAAATGGGCATTAGCTAATAATTATAATTATATTTTTGAAATGGATGCCGATTTTTCACACAACCCAAAGGACTTAGTGCATTTATACCAAGCATGTTTAGACGGTGCAGATTTGTCTATTGGTTCAAGGTATTCTAAAGGTGTTAATGTGGTGAATTGGCCTTTGAGCAGGGTTTTGCTTTCTTATTTTGCATCTGTTTATGTGCGATTAATTACGGGCATGAAAATTGCAGATGCAACAGCCGGTTTTGTATGTTATAAAAGGAATGTTTTGGAAGTTATAAATCTTGACAGAGTAAAATTTATCGGATATGCTTTTCAAATCGAAATGAAATATAGAGCTTTTGTTAAAAAATTCAACATAGTTGAAGTACCAATTATATTTACAGACAGAACAAAAGGGCAGTCAAAAATGAGTGGAAGCATTATTAAAGAAGCTGTTTTTGGAGTAATTTTACTAAGAATAAAAAAAATATTTAATACATTATAATGAGTTCAATTTTAATAAAAAACGCTAAAATAGTTAACGAAGGACAGATTTTTGAAGGAGATGTTTTGATAGAAAATGAATTTATTGTTGAAATCGCATCACAAATAAGTTCGAAATCATCAGAAACAGTTATTATTGACGCTGAGGGTAACTATTTATTACCAGGAGTTATAGATGATCAAGTTCATTTTAGAGAGCCAGGATTAACGCATAAAGGAAATATTGAGTCAGAGAGTAGAGCAGCTGTTGCAGGTGGGATAACATCATTCATAGAGCAACCAAATACAGTTCCAAATGCAGTTACTCAAGAATTATTGGAAGATAAATATCAAATTGCAGCCAAAACGTCTTATGCAAATTATTCGTTTATGATGGGTGGAACAAATGATAATTTAGAAGAAATTTTAAAGACAAATCCTGAAAATGTTGCTGGAATAAAATTATTCTTAGGTTCTTCAACAGGAAATATGTTGGTAGATAATCCAGAAGTTTTAGAAAAAATATTTTCCTCTACAAAAATGCTTAT
The DNA here is from genome assembly GCF_963975005.1 of uncultured Flavobacterium sp. Lineage (GTDB taxonomy): Bacteria > Bacteroidota > Bacteroidia > Flavobacteriales > Flavobacteriaceae > Flavobacterium. The sequence continues at coordinate 2,278 of NZ_CAXBFR010000059.1, read as the reverse complement.
TGCAGTTCATTGTGAAGATGAAGGAACTATAAAGGCTAATACTGAAAAATATATAGCTGAATTTGGAGAAGATATTCCAATGAAATACCATCCTTTAATTCGAAGTGAAGAAGCTTGTTATTTGTCTTCGTCAAAAGCAATAGAATTGGCTAAAAAGACTGGAGCAAGATTACATGTGTTTCATTTATCAACAGCAAAAGAACTTGATTTATTTACCAATAAAATTCCATTAGAAGAAAAAATGATTACTGCCGAAGTTTGTATTCATCATTTATGGTTTACAGATGAAGATTATGAAACAAAAGGATCGTTAATTAAATGGAATCCAGCGGTTAAAACACAGAAGGATAAGGATGCTTTATGGAAAGCTCTTTTAGATGATAGAATTGATGTAATTGCAACCGATCATGCGCCTCATACTTTAGAAGAAAAGAAAAACACTTATTTAAAAGCTCCTTCTGGTGGCCCATTAGTACAACATGCTTTAGTTGCCATGTTTGAAAAGCACTTAAAAGGAATGATTTCGATTGAGAAAATTGTTGAAAAAATGTGTCACAATCCAGCAAAAATTTTTAAAATTAGAAATAGAGGTTATATTAAAGAGGGCTATTTTGCTGATTTAACTGTTGTTAATTCTCACTCACCTTGGAATGTACAAAAAGAAAATATTTTAGCTAAATGTGGTTGGTCCCCTTTTGAAGGAACAAATTTTAAATCACGAATAATGCATACATTGGTGAATGGTAAAATAGTTTATTCAAATGGAAAAGTAGTCAAAGGAAATCACGGTCAACGTTTGCTTTTTGATAGAAAATAATTTACTATGAATTAGCTACCATTTGCAAAACACAAATACAAAAGAAAATACTGTTCAGGGCATTATGTATGTATGACCTTAAAAAATAATAAATAGCTATATATGAAAAAATTACTATTCATATTCATTTCGGTTTTATTGCTTTCATGTAATGATAGACCTGTTTCTAAGCCTGATAATTTATTGAGTAAGGAAACAATGGAAGATATTATTTATGAACTAGCAATTTTACAAGCAGCAGAAACGTATAAGCCACAGACACTTAGTGATAGTAATATAAAGATCAAGCAATATGTTTATAAAAAGTACAATTTAGACAGTACAACTTATTTTCAAAATTATAAATATTATGCTTCAGATATAAAGGCATTAAAAAAAATATATAATCATGTAAATGAGCGTATTTTAAATCAAAAAAACGCAATAGATACGTTATTAAAAGAGAAAAAAATTGAAGTCCCAGAAGATGTGCCTACTTATACACCTCAGATAAGGTAGTTAAGTAAGAAGTCATATTTTTAAAAGTATAATTTAATTCTGCCTTAACTTTACAATTATCATATATATCTATAGAATGTGAAGATGTTGCAGTTGCTCTTGTGAAACTTCTTCTTTTGCCAATTATTTTAGACAAAAACCAATCCAAGCGCCAAGCAATGCTTGTTAACGTTTTATTAGCATAAATAGAAGGTTTTTTAATTTTTAAGCCATCAGCAATTGTAAAAAGAATAGTGTCCAAAGTTGGGTTTTCTGCAACTAAAGTATATTGTTGGCCGCTTATGTTTTTATGCATTAAAAGAACCATACAGTTTACAACATCTTCTACTGCAATAATTCCAGTTTTGCCTCTAGTATAAAATGAAAGGCCTTTTTTTAAGGATTTAAAAATCAAACTACTTCCTTGTTCCGGAAAGCCATAGCCAAAAATTACACCAGGATTCACAATTACAACTTCCAAACCTTCTTGAAAGCCTCTCCAAACTTCCATTTCGGCACCATACTTAGTTATAGCATAATCACCATGATTTTTTTCAGGATTCCATTCTGTTTCTTCGGTGATATTTGTTTCTCCTTCTTTAGTGTCTCCTAAAGCAGCAATTGAACTTATATGACAAAGTTTTTTCACACCAAAATCAATACAGCAATTTACAACATTTGCTGTTCCTTCTATATTGACTTTTCGTAATTTTTCTTCGTCTTTAGGTTCAAAAGAAATTAAAGCGGCACAATGATAAACAGTCGTAACATTTTCAAAAGCTATATTTAAGGAGGGAATATCGGTTATATCACCTTCAACCCATTTAATTTTATCAAACAAAGAAAGTTGGTTTTTATAGCTAAAAACTTGTTTAACTTTTTCGATGTTTTTTTTAGAACGATATAAAGCCTTCACAGTATCATTTTGCTCTAATAAAGAAATCAATAAATGTGAACCGACTAAACCTGTTGCTCCTGTAACTA